>WRKN01000054.1 GCA_009778055.1 Synergistaceae bacterium | reverse complement strand
GTTACAGAATGTTATACCGCATTATAATAGGCATGTATATCGCGAGGGCTCTTTGGACCAACAAAGTCGGCAAAACTTATGAATCGATTTGGCTACGCGAATCTTACTGGGAAAACGGTAAGGTCAAGACTCGTAATCTACTCAATCTCAAAAACTGGTCTGATGAACCGTAATTCCCGGCGCTTTTCTTACCACTTTTAACAAATATAGATATATCACGGATTTACAAAGACATAAGTGGTAAGAAAAATCCTGGAAATTCTTACCACGAAATTTGAAATATTCGTATGCTGTAAGCGGTTATGACGAGTGGTAAGAAAATTTCTGGGAATTACGGGTGATTGAAAACCAAAGGTTTTTATACTATCCGCTTGCCTCTGCCTATAAAATATTGGTTTTGCCGGCTTCTTGTTGGTTCCTTACGGAACATTGTTCTCAACCATAGCCAGCGCCCTGGATATGTTGTTCTCGTGGGGGATAGCGTCCTGTTGCGTGTAATGCTCGAAAAGGTTCATGTGCCTGTCGTCTCGCATGGTAAAGCCTCCTGTTAATAAGTGTGATGTAGCCAATTTATAGTAAAACCGCCTCGCAAACCCTATATTCAGTGTATATAGCAGCCTCCTGCCCGATTTACGTTATCAACCGGATTAATATCTATCGCGAGTCAGTATACGTTTAGCCTGAATTTCCGTTGCTGCTTCCCCAGAAAGGTCAGCACCGGTGTCCGAAAGCGCCATCCGTGCTTTCATGGGAATACGCCTCACCAACACGACGTAAAGACACAAGCCTCCGTAGACGGTAAAAACGCTGATACCGAACATCAAGCTGAGAAAAAAAGTTATAACGACCGCCGGTAACGTAGTTAAGACAATAACAGTGAGAATTGCAAAAATTATCCTTGACATTGTATTAATTATTATGTCACCACCACCCGTACTTTTAGCTGCATCATACTTTAAGGCCAACCCCCAAAAAAAGCGGAAGAACATAACAAGTGGAATGAACAGGAGCAAGAAAGCAAAAACTAACGGGCCGCTAAGAATCGCAATAGCCAAGTAACCTTTCAAAAAATCATCGATTCCAGTGTATGGTATACGTAAATATAGTAATAGTCGGAAACTTATGTTGTCGTCGGCCCTGGCTTGCCGTAAAACCGTTGCCACGCCAGGATTGGGATTGGATTTTGCAAGCATCAAAGGCGTTAAGCCGTTCGAATCTCTAGCGTTAACGTCCGCGCCGTTTTTAATCAGTGTGCTTATCACTTCAGGATTACTATTGTATGCCGCCGCAAACATCAAAGGCGTCCCCCCGTTCGAATCTCTAGCGTTAACGTCCGCGCCAGCCTTGATCAGTGTGCTTATTACTTCGGGATTACTATTTTCCATCGCCGCAAACATCAAAGGCGTCCAACCATCCGGACCTATAGCGTTAACGTCCGCGCCAGCCTTGATCAGTGTGCTTATTACTTCGGGATTACTATTTTCCCTCGCCACAAACATCAAAGGCGTCCAACCATCCGGACCTATAGCGTTAACGTCCGCGCGGTTTTTAATCAGTGTAGTTATTACTTCGGGATTGCTATTGTGTCGCGCCGCAGACATCAAGGGCGTCCAGCCGTTCGAATATCTAGCGTTGACGTCCGCGCCGGCCTTGATCGCGTCTTCCACTTCCTTTACCGTTCCCGTACCGCAAAGTTCAAAAAAATCCGCCGCCTCGGCACGCCAGGCAAACGCCAAAGCCAGCAAACCGCACACAATCAGCAAACATATTTTTTTCATCTCATTCACCCTTCTCCTTTTCCGTGCCAGCCTGTTTGGCTGATTCTTTACTTTTGCTCGGCCATATTATCGTAGCTATCCAGATCGATAGGCCCAGCCCCACGATATAGCGCATATTGCCTCCTCGTCGCCAAGGGGAGTTTTTTTCATCGTTTCATGCAAGTCTTTGGGTATTAAAGATGCTATTAACCTCAAAGATTCTATAGTTATTATAGCATTGACACTAACATCTCTGACAGAGGGAGGAGAGATGTTGCATGACGGAGACGGAAAAGAACACCGCCGAAGCCGGATACTCGCGGCGACGCGTGGCTATACAGACGCGCTTCGACGAGGATACCTACGCCAAGGGCAAGGTACTGGCCGCTGTCTATGACGAGTCGTTCAACGCCACCCTCGTTCGGGCTTTGAAAAATGAAATCCAGCGTTACGAAGACCGATACGGCGAGCTGCCCCGTCAAGTCGTCCCGGAAGAATCGCCCCATACGCAAAAGCCGGGCAAGCCCCAGACCTCCGCGCCGCCGCCATAAAACCCAAGCCCCGGCAATTCCTGTCATTCAAAAGAATCGTAAACGGATTTGACGCGCGAATCAATTGCATCTGATTTTTTTGGGGAGCGTTTGTGCCGTGACGCCCTCTTTCACGTATTGGTTCTTGATTCTCATCTTGCTGTTTGATATAGTAAAAATCGAAAATAACGATGTTGCTGTGGGAGCGGTTAATGGAAATACAGTTCGCTACAAACAAGTTGAAGAAAATATTCAACAATGAGCACGAATTAGTGCGTGCATACGGGAGCATTTCCCAAAAGATCAAGTTACGTATGAACGTGTTGAGAAACGCCCCTAATCTTGCTTTTGTACCAATTACGCCACCAGATCGTTGCCATGAATTAAAAGCTGACCGAGCAGGACAATTTGCAGTTGACTTAGTTCACCCGCATCGACTTGTATTTAAGCCGTCGGAACACCCTCCCCCAACAAAGGAAGGCGGAGGCGTTGATAAGGGAAACGTAGTTTCAATTACAATTATTGAGGTGGTGAATTATCATGACTAGCAGGACAAATGAATATGTACCAAATTATCTAGTATTGCCTGGAGATCATATCGGAGAGTTCCTTGAAGCGTATGGTATGTCACAAAAGGAGCTTGCTGAACGTGCCGGGGTTACGCCCCAATACGTCAATGCGGTAATAAAAGGCGGCGCGAGGATAACGCCTGAGTTTGCGCGTTCTCTAGGAATGATATTTGATTATCCGGCGGAAATGTGGCTGAGTTTCCAAAGTGCCTATGACATAAGCTTTTTGGAAAGGAAAGAGGAAGAAGAACTAATATATACAGCATGACAATTCTTTATAGCCGGTCTTATATGTGACGAATCAACATAGTACATCTCCCGTCCAATGTCCGTTAGAAAAAAACTGCGTCCCGTTTGTATCTATTTGAGAAAACCTATGCTTTCTACGACGTTTTCATATAGAATGTGCTTAGGATAGGGACACGTGAATTAGAATCAGGGGGTTGCCATGGTATACAAACCTATCGAAATCGACAGGACAAATCTCACAATAATGGGGGTGCATTTTCCCGATCTGGAAACATTGGATAGCACCGCCGGCGCCATCGGATCGAATATGTTCGAAGGATTCGAGCCAACAAAAAAAAGCGTCGAGATAATCCGCGACTACGTTATGGACAAAGTAACGACTATTGAGTTGGCGCAAATGGCGAAAAACAAAGCGTATGTGTAATGATTATGCGTATATAGATCCTGACCACGTCTATACCGATACGGGCACGGGGGTTTTAAAGAATCTTGCAGGGATCACTGAACAGAGTGTTCTGGAATTTTTTGAAAGCGTCGCTGTAACGAAACGTATCAAAGAACTGAAAAATCGGCCCGTTAAGATCAAAGATTCCACAACGCTTCTCTTTATTCATAAATATTTGTTTCAAGATGTGTATTCTTGGGCAGGGCAGAAACGCGTTGTCGAAATCGGCAAAGACGGTAAACAATTTTTTCCAACCGTTCGTTTCGAAACGGCTTTTTCGTACATCAATAGCTTGCTTAAGGAATATTGGGCAATCAAAAAAGCTGACAAACCTCAAATAGCAGAAAAGTTGGCTGTGATACTGGATGCCGTAAATTACCTGCACCCTTTTAGAGAAGGTAACGGTAGGGCACAGCGTGAATTTGTTCGTGTCCTCGCGCTTGAAAAGGGTTATAAATTAAATCTGAACCCTGCGGATAACGCGGATGTTTATGAACGTTATATGGCCGGAACCGTTGACGGAGATACGGATAAATTGGCAGAGTTGATCCTCGAAATAATGTAGGTTTGAATATCCTCACATTAGAATAGATGAGTAGCTCGATAAGCGTTGTTTTTGTTGTCAATTAAGAAAATACTTAGCGCGGACAGGTGCGAGTTAAATATGACGTTGCCAAACTCAAGCAAAATCGCCCCTGACATTTTGGCGCTCAATGTTGCGTCTTTGCCGCGCGACCTGCGCGAGCGCCTCGTAAATAAATTTTTCACGTTCAAGGAAGACAGGGAAAAAATTCACCGGAGGATGGAAAGTTACGTCCTCGACTTCCAGTTGTACGACCGGACGCGCGGCGCGACGCAAAGGCACGGCGAGCTGGAAGAGCGGTACTCCGTGGACGCCCCCAAACTTACCCATCTCGTCTTCCGTGAAGGCGGCGAAACCGCGCTCTGGGACATGAGGGACATAGCCATCGTCCTTGGGCGCAGCCCGTCAAGCGTGACGCGCGTTTTTCAGCGTATGCGCGGGCACGCCGGGTTTGCCGGGCGCGTCAAGCCGCTTTCCGTGACGCCCGAACACCCGGGACGAAACGCCGCCGCCCTCTATGAGGAAGGAATATTCGACGCCATTATGGATTACTACGAACACGCGTACCTGGAGCGCATTATACGCCCCAGGCACGGAACGCCCCTGACGGACGAGGCATGTGAAGCGGTGCGGGCCTTCTGGCGCGGGCTGAAAAATTGCCGGAGTGAGGACGTGAAAGAGTATATGGAGGCGTCCACCGCGTCTGCGGGGGCTGCGGAAAACGCCTGTTTTTTCCCGACGCTCTACTCCTGCTTGCGAATGATCCTCCGGCGTGTTTTTTCGGTCAGGGCAGGGACGTGCTTTCTGCTGCTATTCGGCATCCTCTGGGAAATGTGCCGCCGCTGGCCGTGGCTTGACATGGCCGTGCCGGTTGTTTCGATAACGGGACTCGCCGCCGCGCTCGCCGCCATGTTTCGGCGCAGAGGATACACGCCCTGGTTGGCGGACGCCGGCGCTTGCGCTGTGATGTCCTGCCTTCTGTGGACGCTCACCCTGTTCATCGAGGACAGCCCGCTGAATCGCCTGATGCACCGCGCGCCTGCACAGCGTGTTTTATGGGACGAGCCCTTTGTGCCGCACGCCTCGGACGGACGAATTGAGAACGTGAAAAGGTCGCTGGAAAGCGGCTCGTCATGGATTAAGTTTTCAAACGGCAAGGAAAGAACCAGCGTTGAGGTTGATTTAGGAATATGGATTATGCGGGATGGCATAGAAAAAATTCTTTACGGCGTCGACACGGAAACGCCGGACGAAGAATACCACCCTTCCGAACGTATTGTCCGAGACAGAGAAGCGCTTCGGGCGAAGGAGATGGAAGCGGAACGCGTGAAGGGCGGCAGGCTGACGTTTGACGAGCGGTCGGAAATAATGTTCAGCACGTCCGAACTCAGGCTGTACCGGAGCGGAAAAAGGGTCGGCTTCGTTTCCGCTCAGATAGTCTTCAAAGACGGAACGTCCACCCCCGTCCGAATTTTTAGGAACAATTCCCCATGACAATCAACTCATTGTGATAAAACTTCTGATTACAGAATCCAATGATCTTCGGGTGGCAGCGATAATGTTCACGCAGTAACGTTTGAGGAGCGTCTGTGAGGATACAGCAGAAATTATTCAACAACAAAGAACCCCGGCGGGGCGACCTTCCCGCATCTCCTACCCATTGCCAGAAGCTCCCTCAGATTCGCATTTCTTACAAGTGGTTTAAGTGGTATAATTTCGCGGACGGGCGAATAAAAATGATAAATAATGCGGAAGATGAGGAAAAAACTCCGTTTAACTGAATTATTGAAGGCGCTGTCTGCGTCTTGGGTTTTTATTTGTCTTTGGCGAAAGTTATATTTTGCCAAAGATTTTTTGTTGCGGAAAAAAGCGGGAATGAATGACGGGGCGGTCATGCCGGCCCGCGAAAGCAGCCGGGAGGTATGGCGATGGTGCTTATAATTGACAACTACGACAGCTTTACTTATAACCTGTATCAAATAGCGGGCGTGGTAAACCCCGACATCAAAGTGGCGTACAACAACCAGATCAGCGTCGCCGAGATCGAGGCATCCCGGCCCTCCCATATCGTCATTTCCCCCGGCCCCGGCAGACCGGGGGACGCGGGTGTCTGCGAGGACGTTGTACGCGGCTTCGCGGGTATAATCCCCATATTGGGCATATGCCTCGGGCACCAGGCAATCTGCGAAGCGTACGGCGCGGAGATCGGTTACGCGAAAATTTTGGTGCACGGGAAAAAAAGCATGGTGCATATCGCTAACGGCAACCCTGTTTTCCGGGGCCTGCCGCCGCTTCTGGAGGCCGGGCGGTATCATTCGCTGGCCGCGGACAGGAATACGCTGCCTGACGAGCTGCTGGTCATAGCCGAGACCGGCGACGGCGAGGTCATGGGCGTCAAGCACCGCGATTATGACGTTTTCGGCTTACAATTCCACCCGGAATCAATACTGACGCCGAATGGCGGAAGAATCATCGAGAACTTCCTGCGGATTGGAGGAGCCGGAAATGATTGAGAAGGCAATTTACGACATATTGGCCGGGCGGGACCTGACCCTTGACATGACCAGAAACGTAATGCTTCAAATGATGGAAGGCTGCGCAACCGGCGCGCAGATTGGCGCGTTTCTTGCCGCCATGCGGCTGAAGGGCGAGACCATTGAGGAGATTACGGCCTGCGCCGAGGTCATGCGGGAAAAATGCGTAAAGCTGCGTCCAAAAACCGACGTGCTCGACATTGTGGGCACGGGCGGCGACGGGCTGTACACCTTCAATATTTCCACCGTTTCCGCGCTCGTGGTCGCCTCAGGCGGCGTACCGGTCGCCAAGCACGGCAACCGCAGCGTGTCGAGCAAATGCGGAAGCGCCGACGTGCTGGAGGCGCTGGGGGCGAATTTCCTGCTGACAGCGGAACAGAGCGAGCGGGTCTTGGCCGAAACGGGCATGTGCTTTATGATGGCGCAGCTTTACCACTCGGCTATGAAGCATGTGGCGCCTGTCCGGCGCGAGCTGGGAGTGCGCACGATATTTAACATCCTTGGGCCGCTGGCAAATCCGGCGGGGGCTACTATGCAGCTTCTCGGCGTTTATGATGAAAACCTTGTCGAACCGCTTGCCAACGTCCTCCGCAACCTCGGCGTAAAACGCGCGATGGTGGTGCACGGCCATGACGGGCTTGATGAAATCACGCTGACGGGCACATCCACCATCTGTGAAGTGGCGGACGGCAGGCTTAACAGCTATTTTGTCACCCCCGAGCAGTTCGGGTTACCCCGCTGCAAAATAGCGGACCTTATAGGCGGCGGGCCGAAAGAAAACGCTGAAATCGCGCGGCGTATCCTTTCGGGTGAAAAAGGCCCCATGCGGGATATTGTGGTTCTCAATTCGGCCTGCTGCCTTTACATGGGGAAAAACGACATTACAATGCGCGAATGCGTACGGCTGGCGCAGGAACTGATCGACAGCGGCAAGGCCATGAATAAGCTGGAATCTTTTGTCCGCGCCACTAACGAAGCGGCGGCATGAAGGCCCCTTGCCGTATCGCGTATAATTGGATATACATCAGGCTTGGAGGAATGATTGGCATATGAATAACAAATCGCGCCGGAAACGGAGCGCCCCCGCTGAAAAGAAACCCCGGAACTTACAATTGAAATTCATTCCCCTGGGAGGAGTCGGGGAAATCGGAAAGAATATGTACGTCCTCGAATACGGCGGCGACATTATTGTAATAGACAGCGGGCTGATGTTCCCGGATCAGGAGCTGCCGGGTATCGACTTCATCGTCCCGGATATCTCCTATCTGGAGGCAAACAGGGAGAAGGTGCTGGGGATCGTCCTGACCCACGGACACGAAGACCACACCGGCGGGCTTCCTTTTGTGCTGCAGCGCCTCGACGTTCCGATTTACGGTACGCGCCTGACACTGGGGCTTGTGGGGAACAAACTGGAGGAAATGCCCCAACTGCACCCGCGCATGAACGAGGTCAAGGCCGGAGACGTAATCGAGATAGGCCCCTTCAAAATCCGTTTCATAGCGGTCAGCCACTCCATACCGGACGGCGTCGCGCTATCCATTGAGACGCCGCTTGGCCGGGTCGTGCACACGGGGGACTTCAAGCTGGACTCCACGCCAATTGACGGGAGAGTCACCGACTACGGGGCTTTCGCCGAAGAAGGGGACAAAGGCGTGCTGCTGCTGCTGTCGGACTCGACCAACGCGGAACGCAAGGGCTTCACCCCGTCCGAACGCCTGATAGGCGGCACGCTGGACTACCTCTACAGGAACTACAGAAACAAGCGGCTGATAATATCCTCCTTCGCCAGCAACGTTCACCGCATACAGCAGGTCATAGACGGGGCGGCGCGTTTCAACAGGAAAATAGCATTCCTCGGGCGAAGCATGATCCGCAACGTGGAGCTGGCCAAAAGCCTGGGATATCTGAGGCTGGATGAAAAGATGACCGTACCGGTGGAGAACATCGGAAAATATCCCGAAAATCAACTGGTCGTTATGACCACGGGCAGCCAGGGAGAGCCGTTTTCCGGCCTTGTGATGATGAGCCGCAGCGAGCACAAGCAAATCACGCTGGGGGAAAGGGACGCGGTCTTTCTTCTGGCCACCGCCATCCCCGGCAACGAGAAGCTGGTTTACAAAACCATAAACCGCCTGTTTTCCGTGGGCTGCGAGGTGGTGTACGAGTCCGACAAGCTGACGCACGTGTCGGGGCACGCCTCGTCGGAAGAACTCAAAATTATGCTGAACCTGACGCGCCCGCAGTATTTCGCGCCGGTGCACGGAGAGTACCGCCACCTGGCGCACCACTCCCGGCTGGCGCAGGACGTCGGCATACCGGGCAAGAACATTTTCATCATGACCAACGGGGAGGTTCTGACTTTCCAGAAAGCGGGACGCCCGCACACCAGAGACCGCGTTCACTCGGGGGCCGTTGTCATTGACGGAAACGCCGTGGGGGAACTCAAAAGCCGCGTCATGAAAGAGCGGCGGGATCTCGCGGATGACGGAATCATCGTGGTCTCTCTGGCCATAACCCGCGACGGGGCGCTTTTGGCTCCCGCGTCCGTCGGCAGCCGGGGATTTTTCGCGCAGGACGAGAGACACGACGTTCTGGACGAAATACGCGCGGCTTCGGAGAAAGCGCTGAACGAGTTCACGAAAAAACACAAAACCGGCAAACTTGACGCGGAGGCTCTGGGCAGAGCCGTAAAAATCCGCGTCGGCGAGGTAGTGCGCCGCCGCAACGCCTCCTATCCGGTCATCATGCCGCTCATCTCCGTGGCGGGAGACGAACGGGACTCCAAAAACTGGCTGGAAAAATTCTTTTAAGGTCGTAGGGGCGGATTGCAATCCGCCCATTTATTGTTGTCACCGCAGCCGCCGCAGCGCCAGTATCGTCACGTCGTCGGACGGGGCCGCGTCGCCGGCAAATATCAGGACCTCTTTGGATATCTCCTCGACCACGCTGCGCGCCCCTACCCCACCGCTTTCAACTCTTTCCGAAATTTCACGGAGCAGTTTTACAAGCCTGCCCTCTCCGAAAAGTTCGCGCCGCTTGTTCATCATCTCGGTCACCCCGTCGGTGTAGAAAACCACCGTGTCCCCTTCCCCCAGGGGGATGGTTTCGGTCTCGTACTCTATGTCTTCAACCGCGCCAAGCGCGATACTTTCTTTGACGGGCAAAAAAACGCCGTCCCTCATCAACAGCGGCGGGTTATGCCCGGCGTTGGCGTACTCCAGAACCTTCTTACCGCTGTCATATATGCCGATAAAAGCCGTTACGAACATACCCGCGTCGTTATCCTGGCAGAGCAGCTCGTTTGCCGCTGTCAGTATACCGTGCGGGGAGCCGCCCAGGAGGGCCTGATTTTTTATCACCGTCTTTGCCGCCATCATAAACATCGCCGCCGGGATTCCCTTGCCCGACACGTCCCCCATAACTACCGCAAGACGCCCCGGACCGACGGGGAAGCAGTCGTAAAAATCACCTCCAACGTTCATCGCCGGCGTCATGCTCGCGTATGCCTCTATGCTGCTGAAATTTTCAAACGGAGGGAAGTTGTGGGGCAGCGAATTTTCCTGTATCCGGCGCGCGGTATCGAGTTCGGCCTGCTCTTTCGCCTGCCTCGCCTTTTCTTCAGCAAGGCTGACCGTCATGCGCAATATCTGCGCTTCCTCCTCTTTGGAACGCACAAGCAGGATAACTATAGCCAGCACGATCACGGCAGTGACCATGTAAACCGGCGAGATATACGTACCCGTCGCGAAAAGCGCGCGGGACGCGATTATGGCCGCCGCTATGAGAGCCACGCCCGCGGGCAGGTAAACAACAGGACGGACGAAGCCGAACATTAACGTGGAGATTACGCCGATTGCAATGATCGCCGCGGCCTGTATGAGCGAGGCGTTGACGGGTCTGGTGATGGAGTTTCCCCTCAGCATAGCGTCGAAAGCGGTGGCGTGCGCTTCTATAGCGGGATAGTCGGTATCCAGAGGAGTGGAATGAAGATTTAAGAGGGCGGGCGCCGATGAGCCTATGAAAACGACGCGTCCCGTCAGAAAACCCGACGGGACATTTCCCCGCAGCACGTTCACGGCGCTGACGTATTCGTAAGTCCGTTTCGGGCCTATGAAGGGAATGCGCATCATGCCGTCGGGCTCTGTCGGTATGGTGTAAGACTTCACCTGCACGTATTCGAGTCCGCGAGGCCCCACGCCCAGCGTCAGCTCTTCCGTGCCCAGCATGGACATCAGCGCGCGCAGGGAAAGCGTGGGATAAATTTTTCCGCTCACCGCGGTTACGAGCGGGATTTTTCTCAATATACCGTCCATGTCGCGTTCCACATTCATCACTCCCAGGGGAGCGGTTATGCGCAGCATAGGGAGCGGAAACACCGCGCTTTCCGTGTTGTAAAGTTTTCTGGCGAAATGAGGGTCACTGGACACGCGCTCGGCCACCCTCACCTTCGCCGATTCGGGAACGTAGGCGTCCGACTCGTTATCCGCGAAGGCCGCGAGAACCACCGGCGCGTCCCTGACAGCGGCGGCAAGCAGCGCGTCGTAATCCCACAGCTCTCTTGGAAGCCCCTCAAATTTCACGTCAATGTCCTTGTGCAGCTTCATGTAGTTGGTTATAAGCCGCGGAGATGAACTGTCGCGCTCGGAGATCAGCGTGTCTAAAACAATAACGGCCGCTCCTCCCCGTCTCAGCTCGTTTATAATGTCCGCCCAAAGATAACGGGGCCAGGGCCATTGCCCCACGGCCCTGAGCGAATAATCGTCTATGGCCACTATCACCGGAGTACTCGATGCTTGCCAGGCGGTCTGCCGGGCAATCATCCTGTCGTAAAACATAAACTCAAGCCTCTCAAGTCCCATAGGCGAGGCGGCATATAACAAAAGCACGGCTAAAACAGCCGCGCCTCCCGCAATGATTTTCTGCGAAGCCATGCCATCCGGTTTCAGGACATCCACTCCGCTCTGCTCACTGCAGGTTAAGTATTTTTGAAAAACCGGTCATGTTGAATACCTCGCGGATGGGCTGCCGGTCGGTCACAACAGACATTTTGCCTTTTTGCCTGTCCGTCATTTTTTTTGCCATGAGCAGAACGCGCAGCCCCGCGCTGCTCACAAACTCAACGGCGTTCAGGTCGAACACGACGCTGAATTCATCCTTTTTTTCATATGTTTCGGACATAATGTCCTCGACCTTCTGCTGAAGCGCGGGAGACGAATCGGTGTCGAAGAAACCGCCGAGCTTTATTGTATAGCAGTTGTCCTCTTGGGTTACGTCAATGTCCAAGTTAAACTCTACCTCCTTCAAAAAACTAAAATCGGTTTCAATTTCTTACGCGTCAGGCGCAGCGGCACCGGCCCGTGATATCTGGAATCGTAAGCGCCTCTGACATCCGCCATCAGCCATACCGTTCCCTCGGGCACCATCAGCGGATACTCGACTTTACGCCACGAGTCGTCCAAAATACGCGCCTCCGCCCAATAAGCGCCATTTATTATAACAAAGTCGCCGGAAAGCTCAATTAGCGCCCCAGGCATTGCCGCCACGCGTTTAATCAGGACGGGAGACGGTAATTTCATCCTGTCTTCGCGCACATGCGGGTACGCGGCGTAAAACTCGTCCTTGTCGTAAGCCACCACGTCGCCCACGTCAATGGACGCGGCGGGAAAAGCCCTCCATATTCCCACGCCGACGTGCGACGCGCTCAGGTTTATCCTGAGGTTCAACGCGAAGAACAGCGCAAAGACAGACCCCGGCACAAAGAGCAGGAGCGCAACGTTCCGCGCCGCCCGAGGGTCGAATTTCATTCCCGCGCGTCAGCGGCCGGAGGATGTCGAGACAGTCGACCTGACCTCCTCGACGGTCGTTTTGACCCCCTCGAGCCATTGTTCCATACCTTCGACCAGGGTGGCGCTTCGCGCGGCAAAATACCCGGCCTGCACGCCGACGCCGAACGCCATGAGTATGGCGATCAGAATCACAAGGAACGCGGAGCGTACGCGAATCATCTGCGTCCTCTCCTGTTGTCCGCGACAACGTAAGGCTCCGCAAAGTTTACGTCCTTGGTGGTTATTATGATGAACCGGTAGCCGGGCAGTATCCTCAGCGTCGGCGCTACGTTCATGTTTCGTTCTATCAGTCGCGTCGCGACGTCGGTTACGTTTTGCATGAGAGTATCGGCAAACACCGCCTCGGTGCTGCGCTCGTCCCTGCCGTACATGCCGCCGCTGCTGCCGCGTTCGTCTTTCGTGGCCTCTTTGGCCGCCGCCACAAACACCGACGCGAAGATCGCCGCGCCTATCATCCTGCTGTAGTGCCGGTCAATTCTTTGTTTGAACCCGGCATAACCCCGCGTGTCGCTGCCCGTCATGCCCTCCAGGTTGAGGGATGTGCCGTCGGGGAAAATTATGCGGTTCCAGACCACGAGCAGCCGGTTTTGCCCGTACACGACGTGGGAATCGTATGTCCCCACCATCCTTGAGCCTTGGGGGATAAGAAGGTGTCTCCCCGTCGCGGTGTCATAGACGTTCTCCGTCACCTGCCCAAGTATAGTGCCCGGCAGGTCGCTGTTGATGCCCCCCACCATCACTCCGCTGATTATGGACCCGGCCTTGAGTTCGTACGGCGAGAGCGGGGCGCGGCGGGGCGGCCGCTTGTATTTGGCCCCCAAGGAGGCCCCC
>WRKN01000053.1 GCA_009778055.1 Synergistaceae bacterium | reverse complement strand
TCGTCCACCAGCACGGCTACGCGGCCGATTTTCTGCGCGAGCGCTCCGAGAAGGCGCGTCAGGAGTATGGAAGGCAGGGATTTTCCGATATCGACGTCATAACGCCGCGCGTTTTCATAAAACTGTTCGGAGATGGATTCCTCCAGTTCGTCCAGTCCTCGGTTCGTCACCGTCCGGCTCATATCCAGATGAACGACGGGAGAAGACGTGAATTCGGGCCGATCCATGAATTCCTGCGCATACAGTCCTTTGAACAGCTCCCGGCGTCCGGAAAAGAGCGCGTCGAAGGCGGAAACGGTCAAAGATTTCCCGAAACGCCGCGGACGCGAAATAAAATAGACCTTTCCCCTGTCGATTAAATCGACGAGATATTTCGTCTTATCGACATAAAGGTAACCTTCGCTTCTTATGATTTCAAAATCCTGAATGCCGATGGGCAGTTTAGGCAACGGGCCGTACTGCATGTTTTCCACCTCCACCGTTCTTCCTCATTCCGGCTGTTATAATTGGTTGGTTACGGAAATAAATGATACTAGCCGGGACGGTTTTAAGGAAGACCTGAATTTGGAGTAACGGAGGAACGTTTTTTAATGGGCGACAACGTTATAAACGGAAACGGGACGAATGGGACGAACGGAATAAACGGGACTAACGGAACAAACAACGCGGCGGCGGAGTACGACGCCGGGAGCATACAGGTTCTGGAGGGGCTGGAGGCGGTACGCAAGCGGCCCGGCATGTATATAGGCGACACGGCGGGCAGGGGGCTTCACCATCTCGTGTACGAGGTCGTGGACAACGCGGTGGACGAGGCAATAGGCGGTTTCTGCGATGAAATCACCGTCACGATTCACGCCGACGAGAGCGTCTCCGTCAGGGACAACGGACGCGGCATACCGACGGATCCGCATCCATACAACGGCCGCCCGACCTGCGAGGTGGTGCTGACGGTTCTGCACGCCGGCGGAAAATTCGGCGGCGGCGCGTACAAGGTCTCCGGCGGGCTGCACGGGGTAGGCGTCTCCGTGGTCAACGCGCTGTCGGAGTGGTTTGAGATAGCGATAGCGCGTGACGGCGTGGAGCGCGCGCAGAAGTTCGAGCGGGGGACGCCGGTCACCGATTTGTCGCCTCCGTCGCCGGCTGAATGGCACGGCACTTATTTGCACTACATGCCCGACGCGGAGATTTTCGAGGAAGTCAAGCACTCGTTCGACGTTCTGAAAAGCCGCCTCCGCGAGCTGGCTTTTTTGAACCCGGGACTGCGTATTTTCATAGAGGACAAGCGCACGGGGGAGAAAAAAGAGTACTGCTTCGAGGGCGGGATAAAAGCCTTCGTCGAGTACCTTGACCGGGGCAAGACTCCTATTTTCCCGAACCCCATCGTGCTGTCCGGCGCGAGGGACGACGTGGCGGTGGACATCGGTATCCAGTACAACGACACGTATATGGAGCGCGTGCTGTCGTTCGCGAACCTGATACATACTATCGAAGGCGGCACGCACGTGTCGGGCTTCCGCACCGCCATGACCCGCGCCGTAAACGAGGTCGCGCGCGGCGGAAAGCTCCTGAAGGAAAAGGACGATAACCTGTCCGGCGACGACCTGAAAGAGGGGCTTACCTGCGTACTGTCCGTCAAGCTGGGCGACCCGCAGTTCGAGGGGCAGACCAAGACCAAGCTCGGCAACAGCGAGGTGAGGGGCATAGTGGACTCCTTCGTTTACGAGGGGCTTCTGGCCTGGTTCGAGGATAACCCGGAGGCGATAAAGCCCGTGGTGGAGAAAGCCCTGCGCGCGCGGCAGGCGCGGGAGGCGGCAAAAAAGGCCCGCGAGCTTGTCCGCAAGGGGGCCATGACCGGCATGGGGCTGCCGGGGAAACTGGCGGACTGCTCGTCGCGCTCGCCCGAGAACACCGAACTGTACATAGTAGAGGGCGACAGCGCCGGAGGCAGCGCGAAGCAGGGCCGTGACCGCTCGTTCCAGGCCATATTGGCCTTGCGGGGGAAAATTTTGAACGTGGAGAAGGCCCGGCTGGACAAGATGCTGGGCAACAACGAGATACGCACGATCATCCAGGCCCTGGGGTGCGGGATAGGCAGCGAGTTCGACTCCCAGAAGCTGCGCTACCACAAAATCATAATAATGACGGACGCCGACGTGGACGGCGCGCACATCAGCACGCTGCTCCTGACCTTTTTCTACCGCCACATGCCGGAGCTCATCAGCAGCGGCTATCTCTACCTGGCCCAGCCGCCGCTTTACCGGGTTCAGCGGGGTAAGCAGTCGCGCTACTGCTACACCGAAAAAGAGCTGCGCTCGTACGTGGACGGCGCGGGGGAAGCCAAGGTGGGGGTACAGAGGTATAAGGGCCTGGGAGAGATGAACCCGGGCCAGCTTTGGGAGACGACGATGGATCCCCAGAACAGGGTTTTGAAGCGCATAGACATAGACGACTACGTCCTGGCCGACGAGTATTTCGACGTCCTGATGGGCGATAAGGTCGAACCCCGGCGCGAGTTTATAACGTCATACGCCCACGAGGTGAAAAACCTGGACGTGTAAAAAGCGAGGGGCGGCGTTGAGCCGCCCCTACTTGTTCATGCGATCCAGCACGGTTTTGTAGCCGCCCGGGCCGTAATCAAGAAATTTCTTGACACGGCTTATGGTGGCAGTGCTGGCTCCGGTCTGCTGGGCGATTTGAGGGTACGTTTTTTTTACGCTGAGAAGCCTGGCAACCTCCAGCCTTTGAGCAAGGGACTTGATTTCCCCTATCGTTGCCACGTCCTCAAGGAACGCGTACGCCTCCTCCGCCGTCTCCAACGCCAGGATCGCCTCGCATAAATTGTCCGTTAAAGCGTCTTTCCACTTTTCTGCCATAACGTCACCTCGGCACACACTTGACAATTTGACTTTAATTGTTATTTTACATTATGCTTGATTGACGCGTAAAATTAATAGCGCTTATACCGCGGTACGCTAAACTCATTAAACTCGCCAAATGGAGGGGGATGGCCGAATTGAAGAAGAAAGTATGGAACGTCGCGCTGGGGGAACTGCTGGACGTTGAAGGCATAGTTGCCGAGGACGTCCTGTCCAAAGCCCGTTCAGTCATACTTCCGGCCGGTGTCAGCCTGTCGGCGCTGAGGCAGACGCAGCCCGAGATTGTGTCGAAACTTTTGAAACACGGTATAACTCACGTAAAGGTAAAAAGCGTGCCCGTCATAACGGCGGGGGAATTTCGGGCCGCGCTCGGCTCCATCGTCCCCTCCGTGACGGAGCTGAATCCTCTTTTGACCCGCGTCTCAATCCACCAGTTCGGGATAATTTACGGCGGCATAGAGGATCGCTCCGTGCGCGAACACGGCGTTCGCTCCATGATAAACATAGCTTCCCGCCTGCCTAAAGAGATCCGCCGTGCCCCGCAGATCACCCTGTCGCTGGTGAGCGCGGAGGACCGGGAAAAGGAGAGGGCGTCCATACACTCGATCAACGTGGCGCTCCTGACCGGCTACATAGCGCAGAAGGTCTTTCCAGTCTGGCCGGCTTTCGTCGAGTCCTGCATCGTCGGAGGGCTGTTTCACGACATAGGCAAGGCTTTCTATCATCAGTTCGAGGAACATATAGTTCACGGGGAGCCCAAGGTATTCAGCTACCACCCCCTGCTGGGGGAAACTCTGATGAAGGACACGGGGGTCAGGGACGTCCATGTCCTTGGCGCGGTGCGTTCCCACCACGAAAAATGGGGGGGCATGGGCGTGCCCGACCGGCTGCCGGGAGAGTACATCCCCATGTCGGCCCGCATAGTGGCCGTGGCCAACGCGTTTGAAAACATGACAAGCCGCTTGTTTATGGGTGAGCCTTGCGGGGGAAGCCAGGCCGTGTCCATGATGATAGGGCTGACGAGCACGGATTTCGACAGCCGGATAGTGCGCGCCCTGCTTTCGGCCATCGGCCTTTACCCGCCCGGCACGGTGGTGCTCCTGTCCGACGGGCGCATAGGCATCGTGCTTGAAACAAAGGAGCGCGACCTGCTGTGCCCGCGCGTCCTGGTATGTGTGGACAAATACGGCAAGCTCGTTTCTCCGTTCGAGACCATGAAAATCCGCAAAGAGGGCGACGTCTACATTAAAGAGGCGCTGGACGACTTCGGCAAGCGTAAGCTGGAGCCTTACGTCTCGGCTGTATGAACGAATTTCTCAAGGCAAAACTGCTTTTGAACGCGTGCAAAGCCCCTTTGAGCGCGTGGGAAAAACTGAGGGGAGGCGACGCCCCCGAGGCCCTGTGGAACGGCGGAGAGGATTTGTGGCGGAAGCTGGGACTCAGGCCTTCGTCGTGCGCCCGATTGGGGGAGCTTATAGGCGAGCGCGACTGGCCCGAGCGGGAGCTGGCCCGGGTGGAATCGTTCGGCGCGCGCTTCGTAACGGTGGACGACGCCGATTATCCGGTGCGTTTGAAGGATTTGAACGCGCCCCCCATAGGCATTTACGTTAAGGGAGAGCTGGACGTTCTGAAGCCGTGCCTTGCCATTGTGGGCACGCGGCGATGCAGCCGTTACGGAAGCGCCGTGGCGGAGGCCATAGGCCGTTCGGCCGCCCGCGCCGGATACCGGGTGGTCAGCGGCGGGGCAAAGGGCATTGACGCGGCGGGACATCGCGGTTGCATGGCGGAAGGGGGAGCCACCACCGCGGTGCTTGGAACGGCGGTGGACAGGGTATATCCGGCCGAGCATCACCGGCTGTTTCACGAAATTCAGGAAAAAGGGGCGCTGGTGTCGGAGTACCCGATGGGAACCGGCGGCGACCCGTGGCGTTTCCCAGACCGCAACCGGGTAATAGTAGGGCTTTCCAAGCACGTGGTTTTGGCGGAGTCCCCCGAGGACGGGGGAGGCATGATAACGGCGCGTCTGGGACTGGAAATCGGGCGCGAAATATGGTGCGTACCGGGGCGTATAACCGACGACGCCTCCAAGGGCACGAACTCGCTGATCCGCGACGGGGCCAACCCGTTGATCGACATAGACGATTTTATCGGCAGGATATCAGGAAAATACGGCCAACTGCTTTTGGAGTTCGGGAACGATTCCTCCGCCCCGCAGCTTTCCGAGAGCCTTTCCGAGAAAGAAAAACTCATACTGAGCCTTTTACAGCGCAAAGGAAACCGCACGCTGGACGATGTTATGAAAGAAAGCGGGTTCGGCTTCGCCGAAGCGCAGTCATGCCTCATAACGCTCTGCGCCGCCGCCCTTGCGTACGAGTCCGGCCCGGGACGCTACAGCGCCGGTCTGTAAGGGCGGTATTTTGCCGCCCTTACGAGTTTCATACCGCTTCCAAGCTTTCTGTATCCTCCGTCTCCGACGCGTGAACAACCCTGTTTCTGCCGGTGTTCTTTGCGGTATAAAGAGCCTCGTCCGCGCCGGCTATGAAAAATTCCAGGGAGCTGTCGTGCTCCGGTATTTGTGTGTTTACGCCGATGCTGATGGTCACTTTGGTGATGGAGCCGTCAAAGCAGGGGATTACCGTTCTCTCGATGCTCGAGCGTATATTTTCGGCAACGTCCAAAGCGCCCTCCAACGTCGTGGTCGGCAGCAATACGGCAAATTCCTCACCGCCCCAGCGGGCGACAAAATCAGTCTTGCGCTTCAGCGACTGCGTAAAAATTTTTGCCGCCGTCTTTAAGGCCACGTCGCCTTGCTGATGCCCGTATGTGTCGTTGTAGACCTTAAACTTGTCCACGTCCAGCATTAAAATGCTGAGAGGCGTTTTATCCCTTACCGACCTGGCCCATTCCATGTCCAGCCGCCCGTCGAGACCGCGTCTGTTGGACACGCCCGTCAACTGATCCGTCATGCTCATGCGCGCTATGGTGCGTATTTGGTTGACGATTTGCACCTGATTCCGAACCCTTAATTTTACAATCGCGGCGCTGAAAGGTTTGCTTATGTAATCCGCGGCATGGGAGGACAGCCCCTTTTCTTCGTCTTCGGGGCTGCTGAGCCCCGTGATGAAAATAACGGGGATATCCCGCGTGTCGCTCATTCCTTTAAGCGCGGCAAGCACCTCGTATCCGTCCATCTCCGGCATGATTATGTCCAGCAGAACCAGGTCGGGTAAATATTCCTTAGCTTTTGCAACGGCGTCCGCTCCGTTTTTTGCCGTGTAAATGGTGTAGTCCGGGTTCAATATGTGTGTCAAAGTCATGAGATTAGACTTTTCATCATCGACAATGAGCACGCTGTTCTCGCGTGTTTCGCTCATTATCCACACCTCCATTTTTTCTTCAGTTCGGCAAGGGACGCTATTGCCGGCACAAAATCAAACTCTTCCATCTGCTGCGTCAGTTCCCCGCTTCCCGGTATCGCGCGAAGCCCGTCAATAAGGTTCAGGCAGTCAGGGTTACCGCTTTTCAGCAAGGGCTCAAGCTGCTCAAATATCTCACGCGCCTTTTTTTCGTCGAAGCCCGCGGCCGGGGTTTGGGTTGGAGTTGGATTTGAAGCCTCGTTTTTTTCAAGCAGCGGCGTCAGCTCTTTCAGCGCCGCGCTCAATTCGATTTCGAGAGCCTTCATATGCTCCTCCGTAACCAGGTTTTTCCCGTCTCTGAGCATCTGTTCCACGTCGGCGGCGGCTTTGTGCAGCCCCGCTTTGCCAATCAGCCCCGCGTTGCCTTTCAAAGTATGCGCCAGCCTGCACGCCAGCTTTATATCACCCTCGCTGGCAGCATTGTTAATATCGCTGATTTTGGTCTGGTTGTCCTTAACGAAATAGGTTATCAGCTTAAAACGCAATTTCTCATCAATGTGCTTCATATGTTTTTCATAGTCCTTCTGCTGATTTACCGGCGTCAGATATTTCAGAAGGCAGCGCCACAGATCCTGCGATGTGAAAGGTTTACTCACGCAGTCGTACATGCCGCTGGTCCTGTAAAGTTCTCTGTCGTCGGGCATCGCGTTTGCCGTTATGGCCACTATGGGAGTCTTGACGCCCAGTTTAATAATTGCGCTCGCGGCTTCCAGCCCATCCATGACCGGCATCTGCACATCCATGAAAATCAAGTCGAAGGGCTTTTCCCCGTTTTCTATACGGCTTTGAACCATCTCCACCCCCTCTTTGCCGTTCTCCGCCACCACGGTTTTAAGCCCTACCCTCGAAAGGTGCTCGCATATTACCATCTGGTTCATGCTGGTGTCCTCGCAAAGCAGGATTTCTCCCTTGAAAGACGGTTTTTCTACTTCGCCAATCAAAATCTCACGTTCAGGCATACATATGGGCGAGTCTATTGTATCGAAAGTCAGGTTGAAGCTGAACTTGCTGCCGATACCGAGCGCGCTCTCCACCATCAGGTCACCGCCCATCAATTTGATGATGTTTCTGGCTATGGGAAGGCCAAGCCCCGCGCCTTCAAATTTGCGCGCGGTACTTACGCCGGTCTGCATGAAAGGCTCATATATACTGCCGATTTGTTCGGACGTCATACCGACGCCGCTGTCTTTCACTTCAAAATGTATGGTGACGCGGTTGTCGGTTTGGTTTTTGACGGACGATAAAAGCTTTACCATACCGACGTTCGTGAACTTCACGGCGTTGGAAAGGAGATTCATCAGCACCCGGCTCAATTTGTCCGGGTCTCCGACCAGTTTTCTGCCGATTGACGGCTCGGCGTAAAAGTACATTTTAACGTCTTTTTTCAGAGCGCTAGGCGCGGTTTCCGCCTGGCAGCGGGCGAACACGTCGCGCAATTCAAAAGGAATACTCTCCAGCTCCAGTTTTCCGGATTCGATTTTTGAAAAATCCAAGATATCGTTTATCACTTGCAGCAGCCATTTTGAGTTCTCTATGATTTTACCGAGATATTCCCTGGTTTTTGTAGAAATTTTGTCGCCTATGGCCAACTCGGAAAAGCCAACGATGCTGATCATGGGCGTCCTTATTTCATGGCTCATGTTGGCAAGGAAAGCGGACTTGGCTGTAGACGCCGCGTTCGTGGCGTGTATGGCCTTGCGCAGCGATTCTTCCTGTTCCTTTTGCCGCGTTTCGTCGCTGAAGGAGTGAACATAAACCACAGCCCCGTCCGTCCACCGCGCAGCCGACGCCGTGCCGCTTATCCACGCGCCCAGGGCGTCATCCCATAAATATTTGAATGTTTCCCCGCCGGACACATGCGGGGGCGCTTTGCAGATTGAACAGCGCCGATTTTGGTTCCGTATGACTTTGTAACACTTTTGTTCAAGCCCGTTTTTTTTGTCTACTTTGTCTACTTTGCCTACTCCGTAAGCTTCCGCCATGCTGCGGTTTACGTAAAGTAAATTATAATCCGTGTCGGAGACGTACACCATGACGTCCAGATTGTCCATGACGGTCATGTTCTTGTCCGTCTCTGAATTTGCAATGGGCGTTTCAATTGTTTCAGTATTAAATATTGTTTTGGCGTTCTTGAACCACCCAAGTAAATCCACGAGCAACACCCCCTCTCAATTTTAGTATTTTAACGGAAATAATAATAGCTCATTATGCCCTGTCAGGTCTACTTATTACTTATTACGGAGCGCACTTTTTGTTCGTAGGCCAGAACGTCCGATATAAACGGGTCTTCGCGGGAGACGGACTCCGCGGCAACGTACGCGGCTCCCGCTTTTTGCCGGCTTGGAGGGCAAAAAGGAACGGTGAACGGCTCGAACTTTATCAAATCCCTGTGATGCAGATATACTCTGCTGACCACCCGGTACAGCTCAAAACAGTCGAAAAGCGATACATGCGGCTGCGCAAAACCTTCGCCTACGGAGTTTTCTATTGACGCCGCCGCTTCCGGAGGGGACAGCGCGTTTGGCCCGTTGCATACGACGTCAGCGGCCTCCCCCAGCCTCGGCCATTTGAACGCGCGCCCGAAACGTTTCGGGATGGCGCAGTACGCCGTCAGCCCCTTCATGGAACACCACCACCGCACGGCGCTTTGGGCGATCTCGGGCAAAAACGCGGCGTCGAACGAAAGGTTATGCACAACCACGCCGCCGACGCTCCATTTCTCCCAGAAATCCAGCAAATCGGGCCAATCCTCCGCAAAGTAAGGCGTCGAGGGAATGTGTTCTCTCAGAGCCGCCAGCCTTTCGAGGGTTAGCCCGTGGACTCGCACCGCCTGGGGATCAATCCGCTCCGAGGGAAGGTAGAACCTGTTGAAAACGTCCAATATGGCCCCCCCGGTGTCAAAGACAATGGAAGACGCCGATACCGCCGACGCTCCCGCCATACCGTTCGTTTCAAGGTCGAAGACCGCGACGTTCATACCCGCGCCCGCGTCACGGCTGAACCGCCGACTCTATGAGAAGTCTCATCGTTCCGCCGCACGCCATGCCGTCCTCTTCGGCGGAACCCGTCATGTCCGCCGTTTTGAAAAGATACCCTCCGTTCGCGGCCACGTCCCGGGCGTCCCGCAAAGCGTCGGCCTCGGCGCAGCCGCCTCCTATGCTGCCGGCCGCGCTTCCATCCCGGAATACCGCCATCTTCGCCCCGGCTCCCCGAGGAGTAGAACCCCTGGTTGACAATATGGTGACCACGGCGGCGTTCCCGCCAGGTTCCAGGCCGGCCAGGCGCTCAATAAGGCCCATGTCCGCGAAGCCGCCCCTGTAACTGCTCCGTCTTTCTTTTACTATCTCAGCCATGACCGAAAGGGCTATCTCCTCCGGAGTGACGGCGCCTATGGCCAGCCCTATGGGAGAGTGAAGCGAATTGACAGCCGCGGGGTCGAACCCCTCCTCTTCCATCTGACGGCGCGCCGCCGCCGCCCTGTGTTTGGAGCCGATCATGCCCATGTAGCAGGGAATCTCCCCCTTCAGAACGTTCCGCAGACAATCCAGGTCATGACGGTGTCCGCGCGTGGCTATAACCACCGCGTCGCGTCCGCCTACCGCCACGCGCTGCGTCACCCTGTCGAAGCCGTCGCATATGACCTCCCCGGCTGCCGGAAAACGCGCTTTGTCAGCGAAAGACGGCCTGTCGTCAAATACCGTCACGTCGAAACTCAGCAGCGCCCCCATGGCGGCCAGGGGCACGGCAATGTGCCCGCCGCCTAAAATTATCAGCCTGGGTTTCGGCAGAAAACGCTCGATAATTTTCGTTTCCCCATCCTCGTCCGCCACGCTGGGGGACGCGCCCCACTCCTCCCGCCACTCGCCGGCGTCGAGCAGTTCCCTTGTCACAGCGCCGGAGGCGCATCGCGTGACCATGACCGCTTCTCCGCCGTTTCGTAAATTTTGCAGCAAGCTCCGGTATATCTCCGTGTTCATTGTGCTCATAATCTGTAACCTCGCCTCGCTGACGTTGGCTGTGTGATGAAAATATTAGCACATGCCGCGCGCTTTCTTGTATGTGAAGTAAATATCTGCCATAATCGCTTTATAATAGTGCGGCGTATTAAAGGGAGCCGAATGTCTCGTATGTGCGGGAAGGCCCGGGGAGAGATGAAGATGCAGGGAAGTTTTATGGAAGAAATGGAAAAACTTACAAAATTGCGGGACTCGGGGGAACTGACCGAGGAAGAGTTCGTGGAAGAGAAGAAAAAACTTTTCCAGGAGCTTCCCAATTTCCAGGCACTTCCCAATTTTTTTGAGCAGGAACCGATAAAACCTGACGAGACTTTTGACGCGCCGGAGCCGGAGCCGGAAAAAGACGTTTTGCCTCCGCCGGTCCCGGAGCCGGAGGAAGACGTTTTGCCTCCGCCGGTCCCGGAGCCGGAGGAAGACGTTTTGCCTCCGCCGGTTCCGGAGCCTGTTAAACCTTTAGCCGGTCCCTTACTCAAGCTGAAAGAAAAATTGTTTACAAAATCCGCTCAGATAGGTGCTTTGCTCCTGAAAAAAGAGAGGATTCCCCTCGTCAGGAGCATGATAATCAAGGGGCTTTTCGTTGCGCTTGCTCTTGCGGTCGTGATAGGCTTGACGGCGGGTTCTTATTTTTATTTCAAGGCGAGGAACGCCGGGCGGCAGTCCATTGACGCCTCCTTCGTTCCGCCTTTGGCCGAGTTGAACGAAAATTTGCTGGACGCCGTTAAACTCAACAATCTCAGAGAGGCGCAAAAATATATAGAAGCCGGGGCCAATGTCAACGCCAGAAACAAAAATGGTTTTACAGCTTTGATGACCGCCGCCGGACTCAATCCCAATCCCGATATAATCACGGCCCTCGCCATGGCCGGAGCGGACGTCAACGCGAAGGACTCGTCGGGCAGGACGGCTTTGATGCTTGCCGCTCTGTTGAATCCCAGTCTTGAGGTTACCGCGGCCCTTCTGAAGGCGGGAGCGGATGTCGGCGCAAAGGAGGGAAACGGTCTTACGGCCCTGGAAATAGCGAAAAAAGAAAATGAGAACCCCAGAGTGGCGGAAGCGCTTCAAAACGCGTTGAGCCGGTAATCAAAAATCAAATCATATTGGAGGTAGATAGTAGTGCGGAAGGTTTTTGTGTTGTTTCTCACTTTAGTTTCAGCCCTGGTGTTTGTCATGGCCGGGGCAGCGGATTCGGCCCACGCCGCCGACCGGAAGTTTCGCGTGGCCTATATTGCCCGCGCCCAGGCTGACTCGTTTGCCGCCTGGCTCGCCGGCGCGGTCAGGGGCGAGGCGGCAAAGTATCCCGACATAGAGTTGTCCATATTCGACGGCGAGGCCGACGACGAGAAGGTTAACGCCATGATCGAAAACGCCGTTGCCGACAAGTTCGACTGCATCATCATCCAGCCGAACAACGGCGAGGCGCAGAGACCATACGTCGAGGAGATAGTTCAGGCCGGGCTCATCGCCATAACGACCAACGCCCGTATTGACGGCATAGATGGTTCCAACTCCGTGGACGCCGACCCGTACATGCAGGCGAAGGTGAACTGCGACCTGGCCCTTACCCAGATTCCCAAGGACGCTAAGGTTGTCGTGCTGAACGGGCCTCCCGGCAATTTTCACGCTGACGAGCGCAGGCGCGCGTGGCAGATAGAGTTCTTCGACAAGCGCCCGGACGTGGCTATAGTCGGCGAGGGTATCGCAAACTGGAACAAGGACGAGGCCGCGGTGTTCATGGAGGAATGGGCGCAGTCACAGCAGCAGATTGACGCCGTCATCTCCATGAACGACAACATGTGCGTAGGCGCCCTTGAGGCCGTTAAGGGCAACTCGAAGTTCGACAACCTGCTGGCTTATGGAGTTGACGGAACCGCCGAGGCCGTGCTGCTCATTCAGGAAGGCCGTATGACGGCGACCTGTATGCAGTCGGCTTACGACCTTGCGGAGCTGCTGCTGGACACGGCTAACAAGCTGCTGACCGGCCAGGAGGATGAAATCCACGCGGACATCGGCAACCCGCTCATCACAAAGGACAACGTGGAGGAATTCGTAAAGATTCTTCAAGCGGCCGGCGCGTTGTAGAAATAAAGTATACGTAAAGCGGCAAAACCAGCGCGGCCCCGTTTTTCACGGGGCCGCGCTGGTTTTGATGTAAAATAGCAGTCGAGGTGGTAATCATGACGACGTTGACTGCAGAGAGAGAAAAATTATCAAAAATCATAACGAACCTGCCCGACGCTCACGTACCGGTTGTGTTGGACATGTTGGAGAACTGGAACGAAGAGGAAGATTTGACCCCGGACGAGGAAGAGGCGTTACTTGCTTACCAAGCCTCTAAACAAGACGGTTCGCTGGAAACGATATCTCTGGAGGATGTTCGGGAGAAATTCAGTATTCACGTCCCTACCTCCTAACAGGCTTGCGCTTGTACAACGGGCTGCCGTTTCTGTCCGATACATTCAGGCACTTCAGCACGCCGCTCGTGTCGTTGGATGCCAAATGCTCACGGTACGACCTGTTCTCGACGATAGCACGTGGGACTTTGAAAGTGTCGGCGTAATTGGAAAACCTCATTCCGGCAGGAAGCAGGGGCTGGCGTTCTTCCGGTTCCTTCTCCGCTCCCGGCGTAGCCGAACCGTCCAGGTGTAGGCTGGCGTCGTAGACCAGGCAATCGTTAAAGGCGCTCCCTTCAGCCCCTTCCATAGCGACTTCGTGGTATTCCCGGCCTTCTTCGTCCTTTTCCCAACTATCGCCGCCGATAACCTTTATAAAATTGCATGTGAAATTCTTTCCTATACGCATCTCAGACAGCGAGCAGCCCAGAATATTGGAAAAGGTCGCGACCAGCGCGGCGCAGTCCTCGCTGTTTACAAAAACTTCTCCCCGCGCGGTCAGGAAAGCGTCCAGGTCAAAGGATTTCACGGAACCGACTCCCGGTACTCTCATGTCCTTTATAAACCTCGGCGCATTGTCCTCGGCATACCGAAGCCCCAGCTCTCCGTTGACGGCCCGCGTGACAGCCGCCGCCGCGCCGGGCAGGGTCGCGTGTCCCTCCGCCCACTTGCACGCCAAGTCCAGCGCGCGGGTATCGGCGTACATAACGTGCAAAGCGCCCCCCTCGTTCAACCCCCAGGGCGGAGTGGGGCGGGACAGGAGCAGGTAAACTCTGTGTTCGCTTACGGCGGCGGTATCAGCCGGCTCTCCCCGGATTTGAACAGTCCACTCCAGCC
>WRKN01000052.1 GCA_009778055.1 Synergistaceae bacterium | reverse complement strand
AAGCCGCTTTGGAATATATTGAAGAAGCCCTGGCGATACGGGAGGCGATCGGCGCGGAGGAAATATTGATTGCTGAAAGTTATCACAATAAAGGCGACGCTTTTCAAAAGATTGGTAAATACAAAGACGCTTTAATCCGGCATGAAAATGCGTTGAACATCCGCGAAAAAGTGTTGGGTGGGGAACACCCGGACACGGCGCTCTCCTACAACAACATTGGCAGTGTCTATTGCGAAATGGGAGAATACGACAAGGCGCTGGAATGGCACAGCAAAGCGCTGACTGTCAGAGAAAAGGCGTTGGGCGTGGAACACCCGGACACGGCGGCCTCCTACAACAACATTGGCAATGTCTATTGCGAAATGGGAGAATACGACAAGGCGTTGGAATGGCAAAGCAAAGCGCTGGCTGTCAGAGAAAAGGTTTTGGGTGTGGAACACCTGGACACGGCGGTCTCCTACAACAACATTGGCAATGTCTATTGCGACATGGGAGAATACGACAAGGCGTTGGAATGGCAAAGCAGAACGCTGGCTGTCATGGAAAAGGCGTTGAGGGAGGAACACCCATACACGGCTACTTTCTATCACAACATTGGTAGTGTCTATTACAATAAGGGAGAATACGACAAGGCGCTGGAATGCTACAATGAAGCGCAGATTGTTTATGAAAAGGCGTTTGGGGCGGAATCTTCCCAAAACATATCCGCTTGCTATAACATCGCATTGACATATGATGAGCTTGGAAAACCTGAAGAAGCGAAAAAGTGGCGCGAAAAAGTAAGCCGCATTACTAAAAATATAAACAAAAGATAAAAGAAATATCTCCTCGGAACATTGAACAGTATGCTGCTTGCCGTCTTCGGGGCTGTCTTATATCTGTATATCCCATAGCGGCAAAGAGAAAGAGAAGGAGCAGCCCCCTTCTCTTTCTCGTATCATCCGCTAACGCAAGCCGTTTTTGTTGAGATATTCGACAGGGCGATCCGGGAAATCGCTGAACAGGCCGTCCAGCTTCATTTCCTTGAAGATGGCGTCGAACATGGCCTCTTCCGAGGCGAATCCTCCGGCAAGCCTGTCCGTGCGATGCGTCCAGGTGTGAACCTTCATGCCCGCGTCGCGGGCCCATTTCAGGCAGGGAGCGGTTGTCCAGCTCTTGCCGTCTTCCGACGGAACCGCCAAATGACTGAACCACGGGGCGTAAATGCTTGCGTACCTGGAAACTTCCTTTACTCCCTCCTCCGTCAGCAGCCACTTGTGGATGTCCTTATCGTCAACAAGATTCTGGCCGTCCATGTCCACCAGCATGGCAAGCGGCGCTTTCCAGCCGAGGGCGCGGGACTTTTTCACCGCGTCGAAATCGAAAATCTGGAGGATGGCGTTGGCGTCTTCCTCGTTGTACCCATACCTGGAAAGCAGCTCAATGACGGCTTCCATGATGGGCTTGCCTTCCCTTTCGTGGAACTCGGGCTCTTTCACTTCGACATACAGCCCGGTATTTTTGCCTGTGGCCTTGTTCAGCCCCTGGATAAGGATGATTTCCTCCTCCAGCGTGGGAACCCGGAAGTCGATGCCGAACCCTTTCGGGAACCTGCCCGCGAAAACCGCTTCTCCCGTTTTCGCGTCAAACCGCTCCGTCACCAGAAGGCTCTTGATTTCACTCAAGGTAAAATCTATCGCGTAGTAGCTGCCGTCATCGCGGTGGCGTCCCGGGAATTTCGCCTCGACGTCCGTCGTCGTTTCCAGGGTGTGGTCATGCAGAACGACAAGCACGTTGTCTTTGGTGAAGACCACGTCCTGCTCGATATAGTCCGCGCCCATGGCGTACGCCATAGCCTTGGCCTCCAGAGTGTGCTCCGGCAAATAGCCGGACGCGCCCCTATGGGCGGCTACCGCGGGCTTGTAGTCTGCGGCCTTTGCGGCGCAGGGCAGGCAAACAACACATAACATTGTTACCAGCACTGTCAAAACGGGAATATGCTTTCGGAAATTCATTTTTTACACCTGCTTTCCGTATCCAGAGTCTATTTATTAAAAGGAGCGATAACAAATTCGTCGAAAACTTCACCTGTTCTCGCGTTTCCATTGCCGTCGTCGCTGGCTCTCAATGCCCTGGCGACCAAACCTTCGGGCGTGGAGGAAACTATCATACACGAGCGGAACCCGTTTTGCTCGAAGATCGGCGCTATTCCGCTGAAGTGCAGCGGGTCGTCCTCATCCCGGTAATTGTTGCCTATGGTAGCCGCTTCGATGTAGTGTACGTTGTTGATCAGGTAGCGCTCGTATACGTGCGAGTGCCCGAAGTTCACCGCGTTGACGCCGTATTTTTCGTAAAGCGGACGCAGTACGTTCCAGCAGTGGTCGCCGTACGGGTATACAGCGCGGTCCGGCTTGGCGGGGTCGATCAAGGGCTCCGACATGGGGACCCATACCTCAGCGCCCCGGTTGAGCATGTGCCAGTGCTGTACTACCCACGTATACCGGCTGCTCTTGTTTTTCAAATCATTTTCCAGCCAAGTGACCTGTGGGCTGTCGGGAGCTATGTCGTCGAAAAGTATCCAACCCGGGGCTTCGTATGGATCCCAGGGATGCCAACGGAAAATGGAGAGGCTTATTATGCGCATGTTGCCGTAGTCGGCGGAGTACCAGTGCTTGCCGTTGCGTTCGGCCTGCTGTTCAGGGTAAAGCGGGCGAAACAGTTGCATGTAAATGGAGAGGGTCTTCCTGGAAGGGTCAGCCGCCATTTCTTTGTCGGTCCAGATTCGCTGATCGTCGGCTTCGTGGTTGCCTGGGGCGGGGAAAATAGGCATGTATTGAAGAAGCCGCGTGGAATCCCGCGTCTGCTGCATGACAGTGAACCACTCTTTGCCCTCTTCCTCGGGAGCTATGAAGCAGCCATCGACCGGGAACCATTCGCCAATCTTCCATGGTACGTTCTGAAGGTCTCCGGCGAAGAGAACGAAATCCGCGTCCTGTTGTCCCGCCATACGCACTGTTTCCAGTACCTGATTTTTTTGCTGAAGGTCGGAAAGCAGCACGAACTTGAACGGCAGGTCGGAATTAGGCGCGGGGGCTGTTTTGAAATGATAGGGAGAGCCGGTGATCGTTTTGTCCCCGATTTTTGTCGTTACCCTGTAAAAATATTTCGTGGCCGGTTTCAGGTTCTCAAGTTCTCCGATCTGCTGAAAAACCGGAACTTCCGGGTTTTTTTCCGGGTCGTCGTCATAGCCGTCCGGCCTGGCGGAACGTCTCATTCCCTTGATCTCGAACTGTGCCGCGCGCGTCTTCTGACCGTACTGCTCGGTTTCGCCGAAATCGACCCAAGCCTCGTCGGCGCTCTCTCCCGTAAGCCAGATTACGTTCATGCTCTGGAAAGGAGCGAGGCTCGCCAAATATGGTTCCGTGTAAATTTCCCTTCCGTAGGCCGCATTCCCGATGAGCAAAATCCCAATAGCGCAAAACAACAAAAACCTTCTCACATCTCAACCTCCTCAATCACGACACGAAATGTATTTTGCTTTTTGAGGATAGCCGAACAATGTAAATTTTGTGTGTACTATCTGTAACATACCTATACCGTTTTCCAACGTTTGAGCGTTGGGAAAAACTCTCCCATCATTTTTCGCGCTTCGTCCTCACTCATACCTGAATTGGCAGATGCCACGTGGGGAACGCAATAATCGATCATTTCGTCCATCGTGCAGTCCTGCTTGAAAGTACCGTTTCCAAAGCAGTAGCCGCAGTAATCCTCGCTCTTACTTCCGTCCGCGTTGGCTCCATACATTTCGTCAGTCGCGCCCATCGGCATACCGCAACTTTGGCAATGTCTTTCTTCCATGTGCTTTTTGCTCCTTTCGCTCTCTTATCTCGCTTTCACTACCAGAATTATGCTGTCGACCGAAACTACTACGGCGGGACTGCCTTTGCGCAGGCTTTCGCCTTTGGTACGCGCCCTCCAAACCTCGCCGCGGCACTTGACCATGCCTTCTGGATCCAGGTCTTCCGTGATTTCGACTTCAAGGCCGATAAGCCCCTCCCGGCCGGTCGTTACCTTCGACCTCAGACTCCTGGTTATCATCATGGCGAAAATCATGAAACAAAGCCCCAGAGTTACACCCATGCCCGTAATCAAGCCCATCGAAACGTGCAGAAGCTCCCCGCCAGGCGCTCTGAACAGGAACATGCCCCCGGCTATAATGGCCGCTGTGCCCAGCAGCCCCAACAACCCGCCCGTCCCGCCGGTCATTATCTCTATGCCCATTATTACGGCTCCGGCTATGAGCAGCGCGACCCCCGCCCAGTTGAACGGCAGCATTTTCAGCCCTATACCGCCCAGCAACAGCATAACCGCTCCTGTTGTGCCCAGAATAAACCCGCCGGACGTTACGATACTGTAGAAAATAGCCAGCAGCCCGCCGGCCAGCAGCAGATAAGCGATGTCCGGACTCGAAAGGAACTGTATGAACTGTTCCTGGAAGCTCATCTCGACGTTTTCCACTCCGGCGTTGGGTGAAACGCCGATTGTGGTTTGTTTGCCGTTTACCTCAACCATACGCCCGTTTGAGGCGTAGAGCAGGGAGTCAATATCGTCGGCCACGACGTCTATGGCGTTTCCCTCAAGAGCCTCATGAGCGGTGAGGGAAAGACTCTCCTCGATCATCCGCTGCGTGACATTTTCATTGCGCCCGCGCAATTGTGTCAGGGAACGCATACTTGCCATCAGGTCGCTCATGACTTTCTTCTTCATGTCTCCGTCCGGCACGTTACTGCCCGACGCGATAACCGGGTGGGCCGCGCCTATGTTCGTGCCCGACGCCATGGCGGCAACGTGAGCGGCCTGCATTATAAAGCACCCAGCCGACGCGGCGCGCCCGCCGGGAGGAACCCATACCGCCACCGGGACATTGGAGTTCAGAATCGTCTGGGTTATGCCCCTTGTAGCCGAGACAAGCCCGCCGGGAGTGTCCAGTCTGAACACGACCAGAGCGGCGTTTTCTTTTTCGGCATGTTTGACCACACGCGCCACAAATTCCTCCATTTGTACGCTGACCGTGCCGGAAATGGCCGCCGAGACGACTCTGTTCGGGTTCGCCGCGTCCGATGCCGACGGGTTAAGCATGATTATGACCAGGAGCAGGATCAATAATAGTCTGTTCAAGCGTCTCATGTTAAAATTCCTCCTATTTTAAGAGCGTCGCTCAAGCTGTTTACACGCGCCACGTCGAGGCGCGCGCAGATTGATTCATCCCGTTCCTTTTCGCTGACTACCGCGTGTTTGAACCCCAGCCGCTCCGCTTCCTTCAACCTTGCCGCAAGACGGACGACCGGGCGCACTTCCCCGGCCAGCCCCACCTCTCCCAAATAGCAGCAACCGCCGCGCAGGGGCCTGTCTTGAAGCGCCGAAGCCAGTGCCGCGCAAGCCGCAAGATCCGCCGACGGATCCTGGATCGAAAGCCCTCCCGCTACGTTGAGGTAAAGATCGTGCCCGCCGCACGGAATACCGGAACGCTTTTCAAGGACGGCGGTGAGGAGCTGAAAACGGTTCAGTTCTATGCCGCGCGACGTGCGTTTGGGGTATGGAAAAGCCGTCGGGCTTGCCAGAGTCTGAACCTCGGCGATCAACGGCGTCGAACCCTCCATTGCCACGGTCATGGCGACGCCGGACACTCCGGCGTCGGCGCGGTTCCAGTAAAGCCCGCTCTTGTCCTCCACGGCGGCTAGCCCGTTTTCCTTCATTTCAAAAACGCCCAGCTCGTCGGTGTTGCCATAACGGTTTTTTATCGCGCGCAACATACGGTACGAAGAATACCCCTCGCCGGAAAACGTCAGAACCGCGTCGACCATGTGCTCCAAAAGCATAGGCCCGGCGAGCCGTCCGTCTTTGGTAATGTGCCCCACCAGCACGGCCGGCACGTTTGCCGCCCTGGCGACGTCCACCGAGAGCTGCGCCACGGCGCGCACCTGATTGGGCGTACCCGGCCAGCCGGTTTCCCCCGGAGCCTTGACAGCCTGTACGCTGTCCAATATAAAAAGCCCGGCGTTCTGAGAGCCCGTAACATTGGAAAGCGCGTCCTCCAGATTATTCCCGCAGTACAGCAGGAGGTTTTCCGACACCACTCCCAGGCGCGACGCGCGAAGCGCCACCTGCGCGCTCGATTCCTCGCCGGAGATGTAAAGCACAGGCGTTCCCATCGATGCTACCAGTCCGCCGGCCTGAAGGAGAAGCGTCGATTTCCCTATTCCCGGCTGTCCCCCGATAAGTACCACTCCGCCCGGAACCAAGCCTCCGCCAAGTACGCGATCCAGCTCCGGTATGCCCGACGTAACCCGCCTGGGCGGCACGACGGACACGGCGCTCACCACCTCGGCCCTGGCTTTAGCCCCTTCCGCGGCGGCTTGAGCCTGTACCAAAGTACCCCACTGCCCGCAGGACGTGCACTTTCCCGTGCGCGTGACGGTGGAAAAACCGCAATGGCCGCATACGTAACGCATAGGGTCTTCTTTGGCCAAAACAACCCTCCGGGCTTAACGCCGCACCAAATCTATCACCGTGACCTCCGGCGGCGCCAGGAAGCGCAGAGGAGGCCCCCAAAATCCGGCGCCGTTGCTGACGTAAACGGCGCTAGGGCCTTTGTGGGACAGACCCTGCACATGTTTGTTCGCCAGCCTGGCCGCATAACGAAACGGCCATATTTGCCCGTCGTGAGTGTGGCCGGACAACTGCAAATCAAATTTGCCTTCAGTGCCCTCTATTACCTGCGGCCTGTGTTTGAGAAGCAGCACAAACCTGTCTTCCGAGAAGTTCAGACCGCTTGGCAGCGTTTCCGACGTGCCCCTGCCCATTCGCGCCGAGTCGTCGAGCCCTATAATCGCTATGCCGGCAACGTCCACTACAGCGTCGCGCAGGAGAACAACCCGCGCGCGCCTCATAAAATCGACGGTTTTGTCGATTCCGACGTAAAATTCATGGTTGCCGGTAACGGCGAAAGCGCCGTATTTGGCCCCGTGCGAGGCCAGAAGTTTCGTCTCCTCTTCCCAAAAGCTCATGTCACCGTCCACGACGTCTCCCGTCAAGACCAAAATGTCCGGCTCCGCCGAACGTACGATGTCCATGACCCTCCGGAACCGGGCAGGGGTGTACAGCCCGCCCAGGTGAATGTCCGTCAGATGCGCCAGTCTCAGGCGGTCAATCTCCTCCGGCAGTTTAGAAGTTTCCAGCACAATGTCGACGCGCTTTACGTCCCATGCCTCGTAATAGCTGTAAAGCGCGGCCGCAAAAAGTAAAAGAAGCGTTACGGGAACGCATTTGCGCGGGGCGAAGAATCTGGGTTTGAAATTCGTTCCGGCCAGCGCGTCGAGCAGCCAGGCGGCAAGCGAAGCCGCATCCATGAAAAAAAAGCCCACGCAGGCCATTCCCACGAGCGCAATCCAAGTAAACGCGAGGCCGAACAAAATTTCAGGAGGCCGCCCCGTGCCGAGATATCCCATTCGGGAGGCAAAGGGCAATATGGCGGACACAACGCCCCACACCACATAGATGAGGCCCCACCACCCAACCCCAAACCCGGAACGCAGTTTCAGATACAGATATAGATGGGTTACGGCCAGAAAGGCCAATACGTAACGAATCAAGAACCCTCTCCCCGCAAATTACGGCATCTCCATTTTTCCCATGAGGTTGTCGAAATCCATAATCCCCGAGGAGGCGTCGAAGTAAGCGGTGCTTTCGAAAATATCCATAACGTCGCAGAGTCCCTGGGTTTCTTCCTTGAGGCGGGTTTTGAAATTCGACAGCTTGTTTATAACGCCCTGCGTGCCCTCCAATGGCGTTTCCGGCATAACTACAAGTATGTCTCTGGGGGCGACAAGGCACAGGATATCGGTTTCCCTTGTGCTGGAGCTAACGAACCGGCAATACGCGTTGAACGCCTCGCTTTCCTTTTTCGCGCCAAAAACGGAGGAAACGTTTTCTGGAAAATGCACGCGCAAAAGGAGGGCGGACATCCATCGTTTGTAGCGGTAAATACGGTAAAGTTCTTCCTTTACGCGCATAACCGCGTAAGACAGGCGGTAAAGAGACGTGGCGGGGTCGATGAAGTTATCGTCCCCGGTGTTGGCGTGCAGCGTTACAGTTGTTTCCTCCGCTTCCTCAAGCTGAAAATAGTGAGTTCCATCTCCCATGGGCACATGCAGGACGTTCCATTCTTTTCCGCCCATGTTTACCGTTTCTTCGCCCAGAGGCATAAGCGCGTCGATTTTTTTTCCGCTTATGGCGGAACGGGGTTTATGCGCCAGTTTCAGCAGGGTTTCGCTGGCAAAAATTATGTAGCCGTTCGAGTTGGCGATGGCGAAAGGCAGAGGCAAAACGGCCGGTTCAGGCTTATACACCATCTGCTCCGCCCGAGGAACCGTAAGCCCGGCGCGCGCGCGATGGTACATTGTAACAAGAAGCATAGCGCCGCTGATAGTCATAACCACCCCCAGCCAAGAAAGCGCCGGCGCTCCCATTCTCAGCGAAAGCGGGCAGAGTAAAATGCCTTGGGCAATTAACTGCACAGGCATTAGCCCCTTAAAAAAATACTCCTTTATAAAAATTCCGTAAAGGGTGGTCAAAAGAATGAACATCAGCCCTACGAGCGCCCAGATCGCGGAATCGACCGAAACGCCAAGCCCCGAGGAGAAAATCCCCGTCAGCATTATGGTAAAGATCGCGACAACCGGCGGTATAAAAAGCCAGTGCATGGAAAAATCTAGGGTAACTACACTCACGTTAGCGCGACTCATGGTTTTACGCACTCCAATATAAAGTAAGATAGCGTTTGAAACGCAAAGATGAAAAATCCGTACAAACTGCAAAAATTTTATTAAACTATGATACACCAATTCAAGCAGATTAATAACCCCGTTTAGTGCTATTGTTTCCTCAATTCCTCCGCCATGAAATCGACCAGGGAGCTTTTCCCAAGAACAGCGCCGTTGTTATCGACAAAAGCGGCGGCCACCGACAAAACTTCACGCGAGTACTCAACGCACCGCCTCACCACAGCCTCCGCCAGGCTGTTCCAGAGCGCGCCGGCCTTTTCGGACTGCTTCAGCAACTCCATCGCGCTTTCCGTCGTGGCACATCGGTACAGGCTTTCGATGAAGCCGTGCTCCATGCCCAGAAGCGCCGCGTGCGCGCACAACGCCTCCATACGGCCGTCCGCGACGCGGTTGTGGGTGTTGAAGCCGCCGGCCGCCACCTTCAGCAGCTTACCGGGATGCCCGCAGATAAAAATCTGCTCGAACCCCAGGCGTTTCGCCTCGTCCAGCACGAACCCTATGAAATTCCCCGCCTGCACGACGCAGCGCCCGGTAATTCTGAAAGCCTTTCGCGCGGCGTTTTCTCCCGTGCTGCCGAAGGTGAGGGAAATTATCTTTTTCTTTTCTTCCGCGTGGGTGTTGAGTTCCAGGGCCAGCGACTCCAGTATCGCCTGTTCGTCCATCGGGCGAACCGTTCCTCTGGTTCCCAATATGGATATGCCCCCCATCACTCCCAGCCTTGGGTTGAAGGTGCGTTTGGCGGCTTCTTCGCCCCCGGGGGCGGAAATCGTGACGACGGCGGCGCGGTTTTTTATAATTTCGCGCAGAGATTTTTCGATCATAAGGCGCGGCGTGGGGTTTATGGCTGGTTCCCCCACGGGTACTTTCAGCCCCGGCAGGGTAACGATTCCTATTCCCTCTCCGGCGCGGAACTCTATCGGGCCGTCGCCGCCGCCCAGTTCGACGCGCGCGAATATAGTCATACCGTCCGTCGCGTCCGCGTATTTACCTGTTCCCCCCGCGTCTTTCACAACGCCGCAGCAGCCCGGCGAATGGGGCACTATATCCAGGCTCAAAACGCGCCCGGCAGGGGTGTCAATCTCGACCCGTTCCGGGCAGGCCCCCGCCGTCAGCCACAAAGCCGCCGCCTTGGCCGCCGCCGCCGCGCACGAGCCGGTGGAGACGCCAATGCCGGTCTCGCGCCGGCGGGAATACGCGTCTAACATTTTCGCGAATACAAAAGGGCGTTGACAATCGCCGCGGCCACAGACGAGCCGCCCTTGCGCCCGCGCGCCGCGATCCACGGGAACGAGTCCATTTTCATCAGCGTTTCTTTGGACTCCACGACGTTGACAAACCCCAACGGCGTGCCGATTACCAGAGCGGGTTCTATTTTGCCCTCGCCCGCGAGTTCGCAGACGCGCAGCAGCGCGGTAGGCGCGTTGCCTATGGCGAAGACCGCGCCGGGCGCTTTTTCGGCGGCGCGTTCCATGCTGACGACGGCGCGGGTCACGCCGCGTTCGCCGGCTTCCAGCGCCACGTCCTCGTCCGACATGAAGCACAGGACAACCCCGCCGTTTTGCGCAACGCGTTTTTTACTTATCCCCGCCGCCGCCATCCGGGTGTCCGTGACCACGGCCGCGCCTTTTTCAAGAGCGCGTATCCCCGCCTCCACGGCGCCGGGAGAGAAAGTCAGCGTATCCGCAAAGCCGAAGTCCGCCGTCGCGTGAATCACCCGCTTAACGACGGGCATGACATCGGCGTCAAATTCGCGCCCCAGGGCCGCGAGTTCCTGTCCGATGATTTTCATGCTGGCTTGTTCGATTTCGTTTGGGAGCATGTTTACCTCCATACGTACTTTTTCATGCTTGACTGTAAACCTGCCTTATAGTTTAAACTTCCTTTTCGTTAAACGGCCAATGTCTGGAAACAGTGTTTGTAACCGTTTTGCTGGTATCAATTCCAGGGTGTAAAAAAATTTCAAGGAGGCGGAGTGATCAATCCAATGATACATATTTTAGAAAATGACTTTTCAAGAAGTTATACATGCGCCAACTTTGCTGTCCGAACAGAGCCGCAAGGGAATAGGGTGATGCGGTTCCCGATTTCAATTACCGCTGAAGACGCGGCGGGCGCAATGAAACAAATGAAACAAGCGTGCGGGATTTGCGCGCTGAAAAAACAATGCAGCAATTGCAGCCTGAATCGTGAACAGAACCTTCAACCTCGGCATTTGCAGCGGCATATACGATATAAAACACTCAGCACAGCATGATGACAAGAAGGCGCCTCCAAAACGGAAGCGCCTTCTTTCATACTCGTTTACCCTTTGGCCTTCTTTATGAAATCCGCTAAAACGTCGTCCATGGTCGGGCGGCCTATTTCCTGCAAGGCGTACCGTACCCGCGTGTTGGGTTTGTTGATCTGTATGACGCGCTTCAGGTCGATTGGCGTTGCGACGATTACGGAATCGCAATCGGTGCGGTCTATTGTGGCGGTCAGATCGGCCATTTGTTTTTCACCGTAGCCCATGGCGGGCAGCAGCGTGCCGATATTGGGATAGATGCGGTAGGTGTCGGCCAATGTGCCCACAGCGTATGGTCTCGGGTCAATGATCTCGGCCGCGCCGAAACGCCGAGCCGCGACGATGCCGGCCCCTATTTTCATCTCGCCGTGCGTAAGGGTTGGCCCGTCTTCTATGACCAGCACCCGTTTGCCGCGTATGAGCTCGGGATTTTCCACCGTTATGGCGGAGGCGGCGTCCACCACTATCGCTTGAGGAACCGCCTTCTCTATATTGCTTCTGAGCAGTTGTATGTTTTCAAAATCGGCGCTGTCTATTTTGTTGATCACCACCACATCCGCCAGACGCAGATTTACTTCGCTCGGGTAATAGGAAAGTTCATGGCCGGGCCTGTGCGGGTCTACCACCGTAACGGTGATGTCGGGGCGGAAAAATGAGAAGTCGTTGTTTCCGCCGTCCCATAAGATCACATCGCAGCCGCTTGGGTCGTTCTCCGCCGCGCGCAGGATCGCCTCGAAATCCACGCCCGCGTAGATAATGTTTCCGCGCACCACGTGAGGCTCATATTCCTCCATCTCCTCGATGGTGCAATTATGCTTGGTGAAATCGTCAACGTTCGCGAAACGCTGCACCTTCTGCGCCTCAAGGTCGCCGTAAGGCATGGGATGACGGACGGCAACCGCTTTTAAGCCATTGGCTTTCAGAATCTCCATGATACGGTGTGTGGTTTGGCTTTTGCCGCTGCCTGTGCGCGACGCCACAACAGCGATCACAGGCTTGGTACTTTTAAGCATCGTGCTCTTGCAGCCCATCAGCTTAAAATCCGCGCCCGCGGCGTTGATCATGGCCCCGATGCCCATTACCTTCGCGTACGGAAGGTCGCTGTATGAAAATACACATTCGTCGGCGTCCAGGTCTTTTATCAGCCGTTCCAGTTCATCCTGCGCGTGTATGGGTATGCCCTCAGGATATAGACGCCCCGCAAGCGCCGCCGGGTATTTGCGGTCCGCTATGCCCGGAATTTGCGCGGCCGTGAAAGCCACAACCTTGTAAGCGGGGTTGTCCCTGTAAAAGGTATTGAAATTATGAAAATCACGTCCCGCCGCTCCAATGATGATAACTTTTCTTTGCTCCATAACTATAAAATTCCTCCCAATAAAATAATCTGTGGGTTATTATACACGGGTACATTTCGGTATAGTCGAGGCCATCATAAACGTGTTTTCATCTATGATAGGTTCGCAAACCTTGCACGGTTAATTTTCATTTCCCCACATTTTCCTTTAGCAGATTTTCAAGGGCTCTTTGTTGTTCAACAAAAGCTTTATTGGCATTGTCGCGTTTCTTTTCGGCTTCCCTCATAGCATTGGCAATCGCACGCTCACGATCTGGTTTTAGCCTTGCAATCGGTATTGAGGCGACAAAATCTGGTGTTATATGGTCGACAACCGAAGCATAGATTCCCTTTTCCAATAAAACCTTTCCTATGCTTTCAGAAGCTAAATAAGAATAAACATAATATGGATCAATTGTTTGCTCATCACATATTACCCGGATAACATGCTCGGATACCATAGTATTTGCAATTGTGTCCGTAACCATTACCACTCGACCTGTTGAGCCAGATCGTGTTATAAGTATCCAATCTTTATAAACATAATGTTTCTGCGCAGGTCCGTAATCCTTAGGTTGATACTTCAAGTCAAACGGCCTTACCTGGAGTATTTGTGAACTAGAATAAAATGGAACGCTGTTTTCAGACGGCTCAATGTAGTTTCTTCTATGGCGTCCAGGGTAAAAAATCCCCTGTTCAGTCACTAAATCACCGAGCCTCATAATTTCAGTGATTTCTTCGCCAACAGCTTCTTCCAGCTTTTTTGCGAAATCATTTTTATTCGGATCCCAATACCAAGCGTCTATTCTTGATGTCAAGTCGTTGATTATCGCTTTCGCATTCACCAGAAAACAGCTTGGAATCGAAGAATTAACTTGCCCTCCCGATATAAACTTTAACCATTGCTCATATATTTCGGGCAAATCGTTCCAAACAACATTATTTCCTCCTTCATTTTTAACGTATTGACCATTACTATCTTTTCGATACAGCGGGTTTCCACGCCTGTCATGTCCGACAGATTCTGAAACAGCCATGAAAATAGGATAGTCAGATGGTATTTGGTGAACTTTTTGCATAAACACAAGAGAAGTTTTTGTTCCAGTATAGGGTT
>WRKN01000051.1 GCA_009778055.1 Synergistaceae bacterium | reverse complement strand
AACATTTACAAGAAATGTACGTAGCTGACCAATCGTTTTGGGATTCACTTAATTAGCGGCGGCGGCGGTGGCCCCCAGCGAATAAAAAAATTTGGAGGCTCGGCCAAGCGTGGAAGAAAGAGCGGACGGACGAACTAGCCGACACTCTGGCCCAAAAAGAAAACGAACTGAAAGCCGTTAGGGACAAGGAGTATTCCAAAATGGAGACCGATACCGATAACGCGGAATTGGCAGCCTCCCTTGATGAAAAAGCGCAGGAGCTCGAAGTCCGCGACCTCGAAATAACGGAACTAAAAACTACTGTCGAGGGCTTGGAGCAGAGAGTCAAGCACCAAGAGCTAGAGATTGAAGCCTTGAAAATAGCTATTAGCTTCACCGAAAAACACGCCGAGGCGTTAGCAGACCTGAAAACTTCTATCCTCGATGCCATTAAAAACCTGACGTCGAGCCCACGGAAGTGGCAGCGGTGATCGTGGAGTCGGATCCCCCGGAAGCTAAGGCGAAGAAGCCGCCGAGAGCGAAGCTCCCCAGACAAACGACGCGATGGGCGCGGGCCTCCTGCTTTTTTGGTAAAATGGAGTCAAGAGAGGCGCGGCGGTGGTGACGCCGTGAAGCTCCGGGCAAGCCCCGTTCCAAAGGGGGTGACATCATGCTCAAGGAATTAAAAAAGCTCGTGGAAGCTCTCACCCAGCTAACACGAGCCATAGCCGAACTGCTGAAAAACCTCCGGCGTGTCCTTGAAATCCTGCGTAGACCTTAGCCGTTAGCTCTGGCGAGGGTCTTCACCCCTCGTCAGGCTGCCGAAAGAACGGAAAAAGTTCCGCCTACCTCTCGGGCGGGCTTTTTTAATTATATCATGCCGCCTGACACGATTAAACGCTTTCTAAGGCCATTTCCCAACCCGATGAGAGGAAATGTCTTTTTTCGTCCTGTGCCGCTTATCGTAGCGTAGATTTTGTCTTTCCGCTTTGTGTTATTGGCTAGAAACAGTGCCCTCCGGTAACTCTTCGTAGAGGTAGGCGTCGTCTTGGAAGCTATCTTGTCCGCAGGCCACCAGCAAGTTCCACACATCGTACTCGGCTATGCCGTGAGTCTTCATGATGCCTTTGCAGTAAATGTTGTCTCTTTTGGGGATTATTCTGTAGATGAAGTTGTTTACCTCATCGTCCGTGTATACCTTGGAAGGATCGGTAAATTCGCTTATCATAAGCGCCCGGTTTCGGCTTCCGTTGGTTTTATATTCGAATTGGTACTTTTCTTTTTCAAGTTCCGTCAAAATGCCGATAAGTATGGGGTTTCCTCCGGTTTTCGTTACTTTGCCGTCGATTGTTTCTCTTTTGGCGCCCAATGCCTTTGTCGTAACGTATAGTTTTCTTGACATGCTTCTATCGTCCTTTCTTTTTTCGGACTGCACTACGTCAGGGTGTATATGTCGCTTGCCTTCCCTACTCAAGCTGCCTTTGCGCCATCTTGGCGAAGAAGCCGTTCGCTTTCATGAGTTCTTCGTAATTTCCTTCCTCGGCCACGCGTCCGTCCTGCAAGACGTAGATCCTGTCCGCGTCCATGACCGTGGTGAGCCTGTGTGCCACGACGATGCGCGTTGCTTTCAGATTTTTTATGCTCTCGGTAACGATGGCCTGGGTGGCGTTGTCCAGGGCGCTGGTGGCCTCGTCCAGCAATACGATTTTCGGCCTGTTCACAATACTTCGCGCCAGCATTATCCTCTGTCTCTGGCCGCCGGAGATGTTGCCGGAGCCCTCGCTGATCATCGTGTGCATTTCCATCGGCATGTTCCTGATGTCCTGTTCCAGCCCCACCATTCTCGCGGCCTCCCACGCGTCGTCCAGGGTGAGCGGCGCGGCGCCCACGATGTTGCTGAAAATATCCCCCGACATGACCTGGCCGTTTTGGAGGACAACCCCCATCTGAGCACGGACCGACGCGGCGTTGAGCGTCGAAAAATCCTGCCCGTCGAAAAATATCGCCCCCTGCGTGGGTTTCTCGAAACCGAGCAGAAGGCGTACCAGCGTGGATTTTCCGCAGCCCGACGGTCCGACGACCGCCACAGACTCCCCGGCTTTGACGCGAATCGATATCTCCTTCAATACAGGCGGCGAATCCGGAGAATAGGCGAAGTGCAGGTTCTTTATCTCGACCTCCCCCGACAGCCTGCCCGCGTCGACTTTGTCGTCGGTGGCCTCGGGCTCCGTCTCCAGGATCGGCATGATGTTTTCGAGCAACGGCAACGCGGTGAACAAAGACGCCACAACCGGCACGAAAGCCGTGAGGGTTGCGTTGAAACCCGTGAACGCCGTCAAAAAGCCCATGAATTTCGCGGCATCAAGCGCGATTTTGCCCTCGGCCAGCCCGGTTTCCATGATGCCCATCGTTACGTAAAAGAGGACCATGGACAGAACTGTGGGCATCATCACGTTTATGAGAGATATGTAGTTCGTCTGCCAACGTACCTTCTGGCCCCACGTCCACTCCTCGCCGAAGGTCTGCGACCACAGGTGGAACGCGGCCGGCTCCTTGCCCTGAAGCCTGAACTTCGTCAGCCCGCCGAACAACTGGAGGGTCCTGGCCGACGCCTTGTTGGAGGCTCTGGTCATATTGCGCTGGGAGAACACGATGTTCTTGTACAAAAAGGCGTTGACGAGAAGATAAACCGCCCACAGCGCCATCGATATCATCGTCAGCCTGACGTTGTAGTAAAACATCAAAATAAGGCTCCAGAATGAAAAAATCGCGCTGAATATGGACGAGAGCACTTTGTCACCAAGAAGTTCCGTTATCACCCCCACCCCTTGCATCCTGCCGACCAGATTCCCCGTTTCGTAATCTCTGAAGAAACTTGCCGGCAGGCTCAGCAGCCGCGACCAAAGGGCGGACTCGAAGGCGACGCCGGCGTGGTTTTTGGCGCGGATGAAGGAAAGGGACCTTACGAGCCCCAATATCGCGCCGGTGAAGCCGGAGACCATCATAACCTGTGTGACGGTGCCGAGGGCCTGACGGTCGTAGATCGGTATGACGTCCCGGAATATGGTCTCGGTTATGAGCGGCATCAATATGGGCAGCAGGCCGGCCACGAGGCTCACGAGCCAGATCGCCGCCCAGTCGTGTTTCATGGTGTGGCGAAGCATGAAATCGAATATGTCGGACAGCCCCAGTTTCCTCGGGGGAAGCCCCGCGTAACACATAAACGCGTTGTCTTTTATCTTCGAGGCGATCTCGTCGTCCACCGTAAGCCCGGACGGATGATCCTCGTCCACCAGGACGTACTTTTTGCTTCCTTTCGGAAGCAGCGCGACCATCGCGTTTTCCTCTCCGCTGTCAGTCAAGGTAGTCAAAGTAGTCAAAGTAGTCAAAAATCCGATAAACGCGCCTCTGTCGCTTTTGTGCCAGCCTTTTGGGAGCGATACGAGGCGGACCTCCATGTTCGCCTTTCTGATGAGCCGCCTCATTATGGCTACCGGGTCCATGTTCTCCGCCACGTCCGCCGGGATTGATATGTTGGCGGTATCCATCCCCAGAAACCTGGCGGCCGCGCAAACCGCGAACTTAACCGGGTCGCCCATGTCCCCCAGGGATTCTCCCAGGCCGGCAAAATCAAACTCGTCGCGCAGAAGATTTCGCTTCGCGGACGAGAGGGCCTTGTCCCTGTACCTGTCGTACATCTCCGTCCTGACGTCCACGCTTCGCTCGGCCTTTTTGAATTGACCCTCGATCAGCGCGGATAATATCTCCAGGTTATCCGCGCATATGGCCGCGACGTTATCGGGGCCGAAAATCGTTTTCGACTTCCACTTCGACAGGTCGTCGTCTCCCAAGCCGATTAGATATCGTATCCATTTAAGGTCCGTGAGCTTATGAAACCACTCCGTTGCCAGCGCCGCCAGCTCATGGCCGGGAAGTTCTTCAACGTCTTTGTCGTCTATCTCGCAGTCCGCGCGCGCGAAAACCTGAAATTCAAGAGGAGAAAGCACCTCCGCCGGTGAGAAAAAACACTCTCCCTCCCCGAGTTGAGCGAGGAATAACTTGTGGTAATTTTCCGCCCCCCTGGGCGTGCAGGCGTAAACCTCCACGGACCCGGTTTTGACGACAAACGCCTTGTGTTTGGCGAGTTCGGCGGGCTGGGCGGTAATCACAAGATATTGGCTTTGCTTGAGGGTCGGCATGTTTATTCTCTTTATCCGCCGGACGCCGCCGCGCTCGTCTGCCGCGACACGAGCCTGCGATAGGGGCCGTCGGCCGCGATCATTTCGTTATGGGTTCCGCGCTGCGCGATTTTTCCGTTCTCGAGGACTATTATCTCGTCGCTGTCGCGGAAAGCCGACAGTCTGTGGGCTATCATGAGGCAGGCGCAGCCTCTGCGCCTTATGTTGGTTATGACGATCTCCTCCGTGACCGGGTCCAGGGCGCTGGTGGCCTCGTCCAGTATCAGAATCGACGGATTGCAGGCAAGCGCCCGGGCTATTTCGAGCCTTTGCCTCTGACCTCCGCTGAAGTTGACGCCGCCTTCCTTTATTTTGTAGCTATAGCCGCCCTCCAGCCTTGTTATGTCCTCGTATATCGCGGCGTCCTCCGACGCCGCCACGACGTCGGCCTGGGGTATGGACGGGTCGAAAAGCGACAGGTTCTCCTTTACGGTGCCGGAAAACAGAAAGACGTCCTGGTCCACGGCGGCTATCGAATTTACCAGCACATCCTTCGGTATCTCCGCCCGCTCCATGCCGTCGAACAGCACCTTTCCGCTCCATTCCTTCTGAAGCCCGCTGACGACCCGGGCCATCGTGGATTTTCCGCTGCCGCTGCCGCCGACCAGGGCCACCCATCTCCCCGGCTCCAGGGTCAGGCTGAAGTTCTCGATGAGCGGCGCTCTGATGGGGTTGTAGCCGAAGGCCACGTCCCGAACCTCCACGAGCCCGGTCAGCTTTTTTCTTTTGATCGGCTTCGGGGGCTGGGGCGGGTAAAAAACAGGGTCGATATCGTGGCGCAAAACGTCGTCCATGCGCCGCATCTGCATTTCGGTCTGCTGCAGCGACATTCCCAGGCTCATTAGCTTTTCGAGGGGCGCCTGAAAATTTCCCATGAGGCTGCGAAAGGCCGTGAAAATACCCGCGGTCATAAGGCCGTCCATGATCTGAAAACCGCCTATGAGCATGATGAGCGCGGTGTTGATCGCGTTCAGGATCGCCGGGCCTATGGCGATGGTCTGGGAGACAACGGCCATCTCCTGGCGTCCTTGAATGAATTTCGCGCTGTGCCCGGCCCATTTTGAAAAAAAATCGGCCTCGTTGCCGTTCGCTTTGAGGGTTTCGATGAGCTGCAAACCGCCCACGGCCGTTCCCACTGTCTTGCCGGAGTCCTGCTGCACTTTTAAGGACAACTCCAGAATCCGTTTTCTCACGAAGTATATGAGGGCGAGGTTCATAAGGCTGATCGTCACCCCGATCGCCGTCAGCCGCACGCTGTACTGAAGCAGGAGAAGAAGGTAAAACACCGCTATCAGAAGATCCAGGAACGCCGTCGCGGCCTCGCCGGTGAGCACGTCCGACACCTTTTCGCTGAACCCGACGCGCATGGCGATTTCACCGCTGAAGCGCTGCTGAAAGAACGACACGGGCAGACGTATGGCGTGAGCAAAAAAGGAGCTCGCCCCGGTAATGGTCAGCTTCTTCCGCCATCTGGTCAGGCACCAGAACCTCAGAAAATTGAGCGATAAGTCGAGGACACAGACTATCCCCATGATAAGAAGCAGGTTGAAGAGCCAATCCTTATGTCTCAGGGACAGGACGTCGTCGATGAAAATTTGGGTGAAAACCGGACTCGCCAGCCCTGGGACGATCATCAGAAGCCCGACGGCCAAAATGAAAAAGAGGACGGCCTTATCGCTCATAAGCCTGCGCCCCACCTTGGCTGTCACGCTGAATTTTTTTCCTCCCTTTTGAAACCCATCGCCCGGCGCCAGGCTGAGCGCGATCCCGGTGAAGGAGCGCCTGAACTCCTCCATCGGCACTTTTCTGCGCCCGGAGGCCGGGTCGTTGAGGTAGGCATTACCTCCCTTGAACCCTTCCAGCACCAAAAAATGGTTGAAATTCCAGTGAATGATGAGAGGCATGCGCTCTTGCGCCAGGTCTTCGGCATTGCCTCGAAGGCCGCCCCCTTCCAGTTTGTAGCTGCGCCCCGCCTTGAGGATGGAAAGCGCGTTGCTGCCGTCCCGGCTGATTCCGCATTGCTGCCGGAGCTCTTCCAGCGGACGGAACAACCCGTAATAGGAGAGAATGATGCCCAGGGACGCCGCGCCGCACTCGGTGGCCTCCATTTGAAGCAGCAGCGGCGTTTTTTTTATGGAGCTTCCGAACATGTCAGGCGCTTCTCATCCATTGACTCAGTTTTTTAAATACCCAGGAGAGCGGAGGCTGGCGGTCCGTTATGACTTGGCCGCTGAATATCGTGCCCACCGTCAGCGGCTTGTGATTCCCCACGGACGAGGACCAGAGGTAACCGGAGTTGGATTGCGGGTCCCTCACCAGGTCCACCCTGACCTCCATGACGGCGCTGCCTATTCTTCCCAATATCCAATTCACCACGTCGGAATTTCCAAGCGTTTTCATGATGCTGTTGCTGGACACGGGGTAGAGAGATACCCCCCTTACCACCCCCATCAGGTTGCCGTCTTCCTTCTCGTCGGCTCCGCTGGGCATAAGCAGCGCCACCATGCCGGGCTCGATTTTCTTTCCCTCTTCGGCGGGCACGTACATCACGGCCATGAAGTCCTGCCTGTACTGATCCAGCCTGATGCTGCACACGCTTGTGGCGCCGGCGGCAACGATGTCCCCCACGTTGACCTTGACCTCGGTCACGATGCCTTCAAAGGTGCTGACTATGTTGAAGGAGTGGTGCCAAACGTTCATAAGCGAGTCGAAATTGGAGATGTTGCTCTCCACCTGGCTCTGGTTCATCGACCTCATGACGTCATGGCGCGTCCTCATGATGTCGTTGATCATATTCGGCAGCACCAGCTTCGCTACGACGTCGCCCCTGCGAACGCGCTCTCCGGGCCGGACCAGTATCTCCGATATCTTTCCGTCGGTGTCGTGATAGACGTTTACGACGCCGGCGGAGTCCAGTATCATTCCGACACCTCGGACGGAGGTCGACATGACCCCGAATACGCTCCAGAGCACGATGGAGCCCACCAGAAAATACAGGGTAAAAAGGGCCATCCACGCGATCGGTTGGGTTACTTCTATGGTGGAGTCGAGCTGTTCCGGGGAACGCAGGCGCGCCAACGCCTCTTCGTTGTATATGTTCCGGTTCATCACAAATCCCCCTCCACGTAAACGTCGACTCTGGCGCCGAGGCTTAACCCCTCGACCCCCGACAGGATGACGACGTCGCCTTCGTCCAGGCCTTCCACGACCTCGACATACTCATTGTCGTGTACTCCGGTCTTTATGCCGCGCACGGCCAAGTTGGAATTTGCGTCGCTCACGTAGACCCTGGAGCCGTCCCGGTCGAAAACGACGGACAGAGGAATGGCCGGCGTCCTTTTCGGGGTCCCTTTTCGGACGACAATGTCGTTGTACATCCCAATTTCCAGAATATCCAGGCTATTGTCGACCTCGCACGTCACGCTTCTGACGAGCGCGTCTTCGTCGAGCGGCGGCAAAACGCTCAATATTTTTACGTCGAAGGCCGTGTCATGGCCGAACGACGACATGGCCGCGTTGTCAAACACTTTGCCCATCATGTTAGCGAAGTCGAAGGGAACAGTAAAATTGCCGTCGAAGGGAGCTATGTTCCTGATTTTTTCGTCGCTGACCAGCACCGTGAAGTACAATTTCGAAAAGTCGGCGATCATGGCGACGGGCACTCCTTTGCCAACGTAGTTGCCGGGCTGCTGATAAACAATCATTACAGAGCCGGGCAGCGGAGCCGTCAACACCTGGAAGCCCTTTTGCTGCTCTATCTGCCGCCTCGCTATTACAGCGGCGTCCAACTCCGCCTTCGACGCTTTCATCTGCGAAATGGAGGTCTCCAGCTCGCTGATGGAGACGGCGTCCTCGGCGGCCAGGCGTTGGTTTCTTTCGGCGGTGCTCACCGCCTGAAGATATGATGCCTCGGCCCTTGCCACATCCGTGTCGGCACGGGAGACCGACAGCGGAACGTCATAGTTCACGATCCTGCCGATTGGCTGCTCTCTTTCAACTTTCTGGCCCTGCGTAACGTATAGCTCCTCGATCTCCCCATCGATCTGGGTTATGACGTCGGCCTGCATACTTGCCCGAAGATCGATGTAGTCCAGGCGCAGTTCAGGGTATATGTCGCGGTACGAAACCCTGACCCCGCTCAAGCTGACGGCCCTCGACTCCAACATCGTCTCTATGTAGCTGGCGCTGGTGGTGTTGAGGTACACCCCATATCCTATAAAAGCCGCCGAAAACACCAAAATCAAAAATGTGGCCGCGAAATAGATTTTTTTCACGGGCATATACTCCCGCTCGAATTACGACGCCACTCCGGGAGCAAGCATCTCTCGCAGAGCACCCCAGTCCGGGCAAGGAACTCCGCCGGACGCGCCGGTCAGCTCTTCTTCCGACATGTTGGAAAGAGTTACTAAGGCGTATTTCAGATCCTCTTGAGTGAAGTCGTACCCCAAGCGCCTGGCGATTTCCATCAGTGTGTCCGGAGAATCGACCCCTTCGAAACACTTGGCAAACTCTTTGTCGCGGTTTAAACGTTCCCAAAATAATCTTGCCGATTCCCGAGACAATCAAATCAACCCCATTTCGTCATACACATGAGACTACCACTGGCGTTTGTCTTGTCAAGGGGGTAGTTAAACTTTTTCCATTTTTCGCTTGATTTCTTCGCTCGAACGTGTTGCAATATAAATAAGTTGTTGTGATTTTCTTTGTGGCTGGAGGCTCGATATGGATTTAGATTATATTTCACCCTCAAACGCCGGTTGCTGGAACAACTACATCCCCGACGTCCCAACAGCCCACTCAACCCCTGCCAATTGCGATACACGTTCCATGAAACAAAAGCTAACTTTTCCGCGCTAAACACTATGATTGAAAAGAAGCTAAATGGAGGGATAAACAAATGATTGCCTACCACGGCGGATACTGTGCCATTGAAAAGCCGGAAATCCGCATAGCTAAAAACAAAAAAGACTTCGGGCATGGCTTCTACTGTACGGAGCTGCAAGCACAAGCCGACAAATGGGCGAAGCGGTTTGATACACCAGTAGTTAGCGTATACGAATACACACCGTCTACCGCGCTTGACCTATTGAAGTTTGACACCATGACCGATGAATGGCTTGACTTTATTGTCGATTGCAGGAGCGGCAAACCGCACAACCATGCGATTGTCGAGGGTGCTATGGCGAACGACCAAGTGTGGAACTACATCGCCGACTTTGCGAACGGCGTGTTGACCCGCGAGCAGTTTTGGGTATTGGCGAAGTTTAAGCATCCCACACACCAATTAGCCTTTTGCACCCCGCCTGCGCTTGATTGCTTAAAATATTTGGAAAGTTATGAGGTGAGGATATGACCGGAAGAGAGCCTAAATTAGATAACGATATGTTTTTCGTGTGTTCGCTGATTGAGCATATCGGCAGAGCGACAAAAAACCGTCGCGCAGACGTTGTATCTTCACTTGGGAAAGATACACTCGCTCGGTATTTAGAGCTTGCGGACGTATACCATTGCGAACCTGTTGAAAATACCGCTTCGGATTTGATTGAAAAATGCGGTATTGTTACAGGCGATTTTGACAACACGACAGGCGATTTTAATGTGCCTACGGTTTTTGATATTGCCAAGGTTTATAAACGCTTAATCGTAAATGTCGCCGAAAACAACGGCATAAAGCCTATTGATGCGCTTGGTAACGTCTATTCCTCTTGGATAAGCGATAAAATAAGCGACTATGGGTGCAGTATGTTTTATGAAAGCCCGGAATACCTGTATTTATCCTATGTCGAGGGTGAACCAATAAAGGATTAACACGTCACCGCGACACCTCCCGATTTTTATTTAGATGTATGTTTTCTCGCATAAACGCATGGAGTTTTTGCGGTGTGGTTCGGATTGCAGGAATAAAGTCTTTGACCTCACCCCACAGGCGGTCGTAATTTGCTTTCCACACATTTTTTTCGCGGACGATAGCTCTGATGTCTTTTTGTTGCGAAGCAACCTGACCATTCAAGTCACGGATGCTCCCCTCAAGCGTTTCGATTTTCTTCTTGTATTCATAAGCCCGCTTATCAACGCCGACGCCTTTTTTCGCAAGGGATTTCAGCTTTGCAGCTTCCGCATCGGTGAAATGGATACCGGGGACAAGCGGCAACGAATGCCCCATCGCCTCAACTTCCGTGATAGTAGCCTTCGCTTTTTCCTTTACAGTGATTTGCTCGTCAAGAGTGCCGAGCCGCTTCTTTTTCTTCTCGGCCTGTTCATTCAATTCGCCAAGCCGGATTTCAGACTGCTCTACCTGTGCGCTGACTTCGGCGACACGTTTCTTTTCCTGTTGGTATTTGTATTCCTCCACCGCCAAATGTTCGGCTGCGGAACCGCGCTCCCCGCGCTGAAGGTCTGGGAACCCGGCGGCGGTCATGTGTTCAAAATAGCGGTCTTGCAACTTAGAATATTCATTGATAAATTTGCCACCGACTTTCTTACGCGGCCATTTTTCCGTATGGTTAATCTGCGGAATAATCTCTTTGACTTTTCCGGCTAATTCCGGACCCGCGCGCTTCGTCCATTTGAGTTCCTTTTGAAAAATGGGAACATAAACGACATGTAAATGATAATGGAAAACATCATGCCCGTACCGCTCCGATAATTCTTTATTCCGCTCGTCGGCATGAAGAATTGCAGAGACAATATAATCCTCCGACCCGGCTTCTTTGATTGCATATCGGTATGCTTCTTCATAAAACTTTTTCGCAAATTCGTAGCTGCCACCGGGGTATACCGCTCCGTTCTTCTCGAAATATTCTGAATTAACGTCAAGGATAAATTCATCAACGATTGCGGATTTCGGTTTGAAATTATGCTTGACGATTTTTCTCTCCGAGAGTAATCGGTCGATGGTCTGCTGATAGGTTTCCGGCGTTCCGTCCGGCGTGAAGTTTTGATGAAAATGTACATTCATATGTTTGCGTTCCGGTACGATGTCAGCGTTGAGCGGCGTCTTGCTCCGCCGCTCGTTGTGCCCCTCCCGAATGGACACCTGCGAGGAAGGGCAAGCGTCATTTCGGATAACGGTAAAATTGTTTTTTCAGCCATATCCGGCTCCTCCTTTTTATGAAATAACAACCCCGCCTGCTACCGAAATTGAAAATTCCGAACAGGCATCGGGAACGTTGAAACATGAGCAAACTCATGTTATAATTGATGGTAGCTATCGCATGAATCGACTGCGCGGCGCCGGTTTTCGGTTCCTTTTTCAAAGTAACCGAACCCACTCTGCTACTTTGGCTGCGCCGAAAGTAGCCGTGGGCTCTCCGAGGGGGATTGCGCTGTCCGCGGACAGCGTTGTTGCCGATAAAAGTTCAGCCTAACCGCTTCACTTTTCCTCCGCAAACGCAAAAATGCCGCACATTACCTTACGGCTCTGTACGACATTTTTGTATGCGTCTGCGGACACGGGATTACCTGCGGGGAAGAAATTATGCCGCAGGTTTTGTAGTAGAATCATCAGCGACAACAGTTGTTTCCGCTTCGGTTTTCGCCGCTGCTCGCTCCGCTTTTTTCTTATCGCGCCACTGCTTGTGATATGCCCGACGCGCCAATTTCCTCTCAAGTTTTTTCTCAGCGGCGGCAAGTTCTTCCGGCGTGAGTTCGGATATTTCCTGCGGGACTTTGAACTGCCCGATGAAGTTCAGATGTATGTCGATTTGCTGCCGGCGTTCACCGCTCGATTTATCGCCCTCATGGATGAAAACCTTGTCAACAAATTCGTGTAGCATCTGCGGGGTCAACTCATCAAACGTTGGATATTTTTTCGCCAGTACCAAAAACCGCTCCGCGTTATGACCGTCATGCTCGTATTCATCGAGCAGAACTTGAAGCTCCGCCGACTGCGCCCGCAGTTCAGCCTGTTCAGTTTCGTAAGCGTCTGTCAAGCTAGGGCAAAATAAATTAGCAAATAAATTATAACATTTGCCCCCGGCTATTTCAACTATTTGCACAAGCAGGGAATTGCTTTTTTGATATTTCGATAGTCTCATGTTAAAATAGACGCATGAGATATCCCATCCCAACGAAACCGAGGTCCGCCTGTACATATGAGCGCAAAAGCGAAGGAGCATAAACGTATAACATGGAATACGGTGCAGCCAAAGAAATTACATGGCTGCGGTGGACTTTGCCATATCTGCCCGCCATATCCACACAGCAGAAAACCTCTTGTAAGCCCGATGTAGTCGGATTTACAAGAGGTTTTACTGCTTTGCCACAGTTCAGTGCATGGCGAAGTAATTAGGGAGCGAAGCCAAAGCTCACCACTCCACCGCTACTCCCAGCCTGACAATATCGACTTATCGGCAGCTACTTTATTGACGATCTCCGTACCCGACGCGCAGTTATCAAATGTACCGTCGTCAATCTCGGCGATAACGGCGTTTTGCAAGGTCCCATAATACGCTTCCGGGGTTATGCCGGTGGCTGTTTTATGGAAATGCTGCTGATATCCACTCGCCGTTATGCTTGCGTATTCTTCTTTTACCTGCGCAATTAACGCTTCGCGCCTCTTTTTATTTGACACTCAAATCACCTCGCGGTTATTTTGTGCCAATGCCCTGTAGGTTATTCGCATCCCCAAAAGCAAACCGGATCTCAATCCGTTCAGGATTGTACATGATAACACAGTCGATCAAAGAGAGAATCTCCTCGGTAACGTCTGCCGCCTCAATTACCCGCCGCAGAAGCGCCTCATCGCTGGGCGCACCGCCTTCCTCACCGGCTATGGCAAGCCGCTGGTTTAGCTCCTCTATACGGGTTTCCGTCCCGGCAAGCTCTTCGGTATTTTTGGCTTTCTCCGCGAGGAAATCATCCCTGGCGATTTTCCCAACCGCAAAATCCTCGTAAAGAGCATCGCTACGGCGCTCTATAAAGCCAATCTGCGCGGCAAGCCGTTTGATTTCAGACAGGGCGGCTTCCCTTGCCGCCGACTCACGCTTTACCGCCTGACGGTATTTTTGCCGCTCATCAAAACACTTTAGAGCCTCAGTCTTTACGGCGGCGAGTACGGCGGCGTTCAAATCGTCAAGGTAGAGCCTGTCGCCGGAACACCCCATCCCATAATTCAACCCGTAGCCCTGACAGATGAAGTGAGAGCTGCGGGACGGATAATACCGCAGCGCATGGCCGCAGCACCCGCATTTCAGCTTCCCGGCAAATGGCGTCTTCGTGCCATTTACGCCATACTTGCTATTACGCCGAATGCCGGCGCCGGCCTTTTGAAATACCTCGCCGCTTACAACCGCTTCATGTGTTCCGGGAACCTTGATCCATTCACTCTCAGGGAGAAGATCGCGCTTTTTCCCGCCAACTTTTGTCGTCAGCGTTT
>WRKN01000050.1 GCA_009778055.1 Synergistaceae bacterium | reverse complement strand
AACAAAGCCCCGTTAAAGGGGCTTTGTTTTCGGTTTGTCGGCCCGTGGGACTGCGGGGAGGTTAAAAAAGGTGTTCAAGGTAAAAGAAGCCCGTCCCGATGACGCGCACAAGGGTATTGCCCGTATGGATTCCACAGACATGGCGGCATTGGGGCTGTCGGAAGGGCGGATCATAGAAATCCGCGGCAAAAAAACCACCGTCGCGCGTGTCCGGGCCGGGGATGGCGGCGGCGCGGAAAACGCGGGGGAACGCTTCCTTCAAATAGACGGGATGATCCGGGAAAACGCCGCCGCGCCGCTTGACGACACGGTGAGCGTAGAGCCTGTCGCGCATCGTTTCGCCGGCAGCGTCACGATACAGCCCTTGTCCGCTGCGGGACTTACGGACAAGGAACGCGACGCGCCCTACATCCTGTCTTTGCTGGAGGACATGCCTTTAACGGCGGGCGACCGCGTCCGGCTCAACCTGTTTGGGACGCGCGTATGCGATTTCCGCGTAACCGAGACGACGCCCGGAGGCGCGGTGGTGGTCAGCATGGCCACTTGCCTGAACATCTTAAAAAACGTGGAAGCAGCGCTGCCGAAAAAAATTTCATACGAGGACATAGGCGGGTTGGGAACACAGATTCATCACATACGCGAGATGATCGAACTGCCGCTGCGCTTCCCGCAGGTATTCGAGCGGCTCGGAATCCAGCCGCCGAAAGGCGTGCTGCTGTACGGCCCCCCCGGCACGGGCAAAACCCTGATAGCCCGCGCGGTAGCCAACGAAACAGACGCGTGGTTCACGCACATCTCGGGACCGGAGATAATCGGGAAATTTTACGGTGAAAGCGAAGAGCGGCTGCGCGGAATTTTTGAAGAAGCGCAGTCGCGCTCGCCGTCCATTATTTTCATAGACGAAATAGACGCCATAGCGCCCAAACGCGAGGACATGGGCGGGGAGAAGCAGGTGGAGCGCCGCGTTGTGGCGCAGCTTCTGGCCCTGATGGACGGGCTGGAGTCGCGCGGGCAGATAGTGGTGATAGGCGCGACCAACATACCAAACTCGCTTGACCCGGCCCTGCGGCGCCCCGGGCGCTTCGACCGCGAAATATCGATTCCAATCCCCGACCGCGAGGGGCGGCATGAAATACTCCGGATTCACACGCGGGGAATGCCGCTGGCGAAGGCCCCCAATTACGAAGCGGTTGATTTGAAGCGTATTGCCGACCTGTCCCACGGCTTTGTGGGCGCGGACCTGGAGGCCCTCGCCAAAGAAGCGGCGATGGCTTGTGTGCGCGACATACTTCCATACGTCAATTTGCGGACGCAGGAGATACCGTACGAAAAAGTTTTGGGGATGGAGGTTAAGATGGGCCATTTTATGTCGGCGCTGATGGGAATTGAGCCGTCCGCCATACGCGAGGTCTTCGTAGAGATTCCGGACGTTACGTGGGACGACGTGGGCGGGCTTGACGACATAAAAGAAGAACTGTTCAACGCGGTTCAGTGGCCTTTACAGAAGCCGGAGCTGTTCGAGCGCTACGCCATCCGGCCTCCTAAGGGGATAATGCTGCACGGGCGTCCGGGAACCGGGAAGACGCTGCTGGCAAAAGCCCTTGCCAGGGAGAGCGGGGTCAACTTCATCTCGGTGAAGGGACCGTCCCTGATGTCGAAGTACGTCGGCGAGTCGGAACGCGCTGTACGCGAAGTATTCAGGACGGCGAAGCAGGCCGCGCCCTCGATTCTCTATTTTGACGAGATCGAGACGCTTGTGCCTGTGCGGGGGAGGGACTCGGGCAGCGCGGCGGCGTTCACGGAAAGGGTCATAGGGCAGTTTCTCGCGGAGATGAACGGCATAGAGGAGCTTACCGGCGTGGTGGTTTTGGCGACCACCAACCGGGCAGACCTTATTGACCCGGCGCTTCTGGCCGCGGGGCGTTTCGACCTGGTGCTGGAGCTTCCCATGCCCGGTCAGGCCGCGCGTGAGGCTATTTTCGGCATAGAACTGCGAAAAAAACCTCTGGCGACGGATGTGGACGTAAACGAACTGGCGCGCCGCTCCGACGGACGAAGCGGCGCGGACATCGCCTTCGTGTGCCGCAAGGCCGCCATGCTGGCGCTGCGCGAGCAGTTTGCCACCGACGCCGCGGAACTTTCCGTCGCGCGCAAACACTTCGACGCCGCGCTGCTGGAATTGAAAGGGAGAGCGCGACAGCCTTGATGATGAAAACTATTGACGACAGGGGAGAGATCATAAGTTCTTGCGACGTGGACGAGAATCTTGCCCTCCAGATATGGACGAAGGGTACGTCGCCCAGGGTTGTGGTTTTCAATAAGAACCACAACAAAAAAAAGTATATAAGGCCCGGCTGGTTTGAGGATCTCGACCGTAAACTCTCCATAAAGGGGAAAAAAAAGTTATCCGTGCTGGAATACCAACTGTCCGATCTCCTGCCCGCGATGCAGCGTATCCTTTCGGAGTACGCCGTGTATACGTCGTTCAAGACAAATCTTTGGAAGTTCGCGGTGACCCTTGAAAGAGTGCTGCACGCGCCGGCGATTGTTTTCGACAAAAACGAGTTCTCCCTTCTGCCGGAGGAAAAACGCGCCCGGCTTTGGGTTGCCGACCTGACGGGCGACGTCAAGGGCGAGGGGGTGTTTTCCCCTTTTTTCCCGATGTCGGACGTTGAAAAGACGACCCTTTCGTGCTCGAATTTGGTCTTCGCGGGAAACCACTGCGGCGTGGACGACCTGCTCAGAACCGGTGTTATCAGGAAATTGAACGGCGCGGACATGAGTAGGTGGTATCGCCCGGTGCGCGTCATGGCGGTTGCTATGCTGATGGGTTTTTCCTACTGCGAGGAAGACGGCTCGGAGTTCACGGACGAACTGTGGCGCGCCGGGAACTTCGCCAAACCCCTGAGCTTCAAAATCAGCGACCCGAGGCTCATGGGGCTGGGGCGCAAATATGTGGGATACGTCCGCCACATGGATATGCTGAAGCACATATTGGTGCGGGCGTCGCTCGACTCCGACAAGGAACTGCAGGACGAAGGGTACGTCAGGAAAAGGCGCGTACAGTTTCCGCAGGGAACACTCGGGCGGGGCGAGACTTCGGTTACGTTTTCGGAGCGTGAGGACGGCATGATGGCGCTGGGATGCAAACCGAAAATAAATTCGTCTCGCGGAGGCGGGGGGGGCGGGCTATATTACGCCTCACCTCCGCAGAAATCGGCGGAAAAGCAGGAGCTGATATACACGTTCCCCTCGGAGCTTTATGAGCGGGCACTGAATTTGGACGCGTTCGACGGCTCGGCGGACGACTATTTCACCATAGGGCAGCTCGCGTCGGCAAAAATATTCGAGGCGTGGTGCGAGAACCTCATGCAATACATTTCATATTTCGCTGGGATATAAACCTGCCGAACGCGATTATGTTGCGTCGATTCACTCCCGAAAAACCCTTTCGCTTGTGGTATCATGTTATGTTGATAAATTTCAATAAATAACCCTGATTCCTAGTAATGCTCTCTTGTGGGTTTTTACTACATGCGCTTGCGGGAAGGTGTTTTTGTTTGAAGATAAAATTTTCAGGAGTTACCAAGATTTTTAAGCCCGACATCATTGCGTTGAGGGATATAAACCTTGAGATCGGCAAAGGGGAGTTTGTGTACGTCGTGGGGGCGACAGGTTCGGGCAAATCCACCCTGCTCCGCACGATCACCCGTGAGGTTCTGCCCTCCAAAGGCATGGTTACGGTGGGCGACTACAATATGCGAAAAATACGCTCCGCCGAGATTCCGTATTATCGCAGGGACGTCGGCCTGGTGGCGCAGGATTTCAAGCTGATACCCCACCTTACGGTGTTTGAAAACGTTGCTTTTGTAATGGAAGCAATGTCGGTTCCTTCTAAGATAGTGGAGTTCCGGGCCAGCAAAGTCATCGAACAGGTCGGGCTGTGGCGGAGGCGGTTTATGAAGCCGCCCCAGCTTTCGGGCGGCGAGCAGCAGCGTGTGGCGATAGCCAGAGCTCTTGCCAACTCCCCTTCGCTTTTCGTGGCGGACGAACCTACGGGAAATCTCGATTTTCGCACCTCAGCCGAGGTAATGAAGATACTTCTGGCGATAAACGCGGGCGGAGTCACGGTGGTAATGACCACGCACAACCAGCATATAGTGGACTCCTACCGCCAGCGGGTCATTGAACTGGACGCAGGCAGGCTGGTGCGGGACGAAGACGCGGGGAGGTACACGCCGGATGACCACATTTAACTATATCTTGCGGGATACCGCGCGCCTGCTGACAAGGCACTGTTTTTTGGGTATTTTAACTTTGGTGACCACCGCCGCCATGATGTGGATATTGGGCATTACGACACTTTTTTCGCTCAACATACAGAACTTGCTGCAGCATCTCGAAAGCGATCTGGTTGTGCACGCTTACATTAAAAGGGGCAGCGACGTTACGCAGCTTGCCGATACCATACGGGCGATGGATTCCGTCGGGTCTCTGACGGCCGTTTCCCCTCAGGAAGCGTGGACTAAACTTGAAGACCGTATGGGGAGCCAATCCCGCTCGCTTGATTTGCTGGATGAAAATCCACTTCCGTGGAGTTTTGAGATTCGCGCCAGAAGCGTGGCGGACGTTAACCGCCTCGTAAGTTTTCTCATGGCAATGTCCGAAATAGACGACGTGGTTTATTCGGGCCTGGTTGTTGAACGGGTTTCCGCCATCTCCAGGGTGGCGTCCAAAGCCGCCATGACAATGTTCGTCCTGTCTATAATGATCACGTCGCTGGTCGTTTACAACACCATTCACATCTCTCTTTATTCGAGACAGGAGGAAATAGGGATAATGTTTCTGGTGGGGGCGACGCGAAGTTATATTTCCACCCCGTTTGTCCTGCAGGGGACTTTCCTGGCCTTTGTCGGCGCTCTCGTGGCTGTGCTGGGTATTACCTCGGTTTATATTCCGGGGGTCAGGCTTCTTCAGCAAAGCCTGCCTTTTCTAAAGGGATTGGTGGAAGATTCCCGCATAATCGGATCTTTGGGTACGCTGCTTGCGGGTTTTGGAGCCACGCTAGGCTGGGTGTGCAGCTTTATAGTAGTGACACGTTTCATGAGTTCGGTCACAAAACCTTTGTAAAGGATCGGATAACTTATGTCATGTCGTTGAAAAAATGGGTTTTAGCAGGTCTGATTATCTTCGTGATTTTGACTGGAGAGGTAAAGAACACGGCATGGGGCGCGTCGCTTTCGGATATTGACGCCCAGATTGCCGCGGAGGAGCGCAGGAGAAAAGAGCTGGATCAGAAGCTGGAGACCTACCGCAGCTCCATACGGCAGATGAGGGTCAAGGAAAACGATATGCTTGTGCGTATCGACAGATCTCAGCAGGCCAGGGAACAGGCCAGGCAGGAAATAACGGTTCTGGAACTCCAGATCCAAAGGCTCCAAAGATCCATTTCCACTTTGGAAGACGAAATGGTTGATACCAGGAACAGGATGAGCGAATTAGTTTCGGGGCTGAAACAGCGTATAGTGGATATGGCAAAATACGGGGCCGCCGAGGAGCTTCTCGTGGTTTTGTCGGCCGAGAGTACGCACGAGGTTCTCGACTCGGTTTACCTCATGAAAAAATTGGCCGAGTATGACCGGTATTTGATTGAACAGTCGCAAAGAAAACAACGCGAAATTGAATTATCGAAGCAAACCCTCGAAGATCACAGGGACAGGCTGAAGGAACGGTCCCGCTCCCTGGAACAGGAGCGGCAGAAATATAATTCCGCGATCAGTCAGACCAATAACGCCTTGAGCGACATCCGCCGTCAGAAAGCGTTGGCCGAGAGAACGGCCAGGGAAATGGAAGAGGCGCAGGCGGCGGTGGGAAAGACCATCACGGAGCTGATGCGCCAGAGAAGGGAGCGCGACGAGGCGGCGAAAAGAGCGGGCAGAGGAACAGGCAGCGTGGACTATCTAAAGGACAGGATGGCCCAGGGACGAGGGTCGATGTTCGATTGGCCTCTGCGCGGCCCGTTGAGCAGCCCTTTTGGGCAGCGCGTGCACCCGGTGTTTAAGACCAGGATGTTCCACTCCGGGATTGACGTATCGGCCCCCAGGGGTACGCCGGTGAAGACCGCCGCTCCCGGCGAGGTGCTGTTTGAGGGTTGGATGAGAGGATATGGTCAGGTTATCATCATAGACCACGGGCGTAATTTCTCCACGGTATACGCGCACCTGTCCTCCACTCGGGTCAAGGAAGGTACGGTAGTCGGCGCGGGCACTGTCATCGGAGCTGTGGGCGACACCGGAACCACCACCGGGTATCACCTCCATTTCGAGGTCCGCGAAGGCAGCACGGCTAAAAACCCTCTGGACTATCTTAAGCGGTGAAAAGAGGTGTCTGTTCTCGTGAGCAAAACTCTTAGAGTGCCGGTTATAGGGTTACTGCTGCTATGTTTTGCCGCGTCCGCCCATCCCGCCCAAGATCTGGACACGGAGATAGCCGCGCAGGAACAGGCGCGCCGTGAGCTGGAGAAAAAAATACAACAATACAACGAGACTGCCGGGAAAAAGTCTCAGCAGGCGCGAGGGTTGCAGACGCGCCTCTCTGATCTGCAAAAGAACTCTCAAATGGCGCAGCAGCAGATAAAACTTCTGGAGCTGCAGTCGGATAGGCTTCAAAGGTCAATAAGCGCGCTGGAGTGGGAGATGGCCGAGATATCCCGCCAGGTGGAAACGTTGATAAGCGAAGTTGGGTCGCGCGTGGTCAGCATATACAAATATGGTTCACGCGAGGAGTTGAACCTGCTGCTGTCGGTGGAAGACGCTCACGAAGCCGTGGCGTCGGCCTACCTTCTGGAGAGGCTTGCGCGTCATGACCGGCTCGTCGTGGAAGGTCTGCTGAACAGGGCCGCGGAACTGGGGCGCGGCAAGCGTAATGTGGAAATAAGCAAAGCCCAGTTGATGACGCGAACCGAGGAACTCAACAACGAGCGTGAAAAATACAGCGCCGTCATAGGCCAGACGAGCGCCATGCTTTCCGGGGTTCAAAGGGAACGTCAGAGAGCGGAAGTATCCGCCAAAGAAATGGAACAGGCTCAACAGGAAATCGAGCGCACCATAGCCGGCCTTATGCTCAAAAAAAGAGAGCGCTTGCAGGACGCGCGCCCTCCGGCGGAAACCGGCGCGAACGCTAACGTTAATGTTAACGAAAATGTCGCGGAGGAGCGGGTTTATCCTGTTCTTGAGCGGGGGACTCAGTTGGAATGGCCTGTCCGGGGTACTATATCCGCTCATTTCGGCCCCAGGGAGCACCCTGTTTTTAAGACCAAATCCTTTAACTCAGGCATAGACATAAGCGCTTCGTCCGGAACCCCCGTCAGGGCCGCCGGGCCTGGAGAGGTGCTTTACGAGGGGTGGTTGCGAGGTTTCGGCCAAGTCGTGATAATTGATCATGGGCGCAATATATCCACGGTTTACGCCAATTTGGGTTCAACGCGGGTAAAAGAGAAAGACGCGGTAATGCCGGGAACCGTGATAGGCACGGTAGGCAGCGCCGGAACGGCGGAGGGCTACAGCCTGCGTTTTGAAGTCCGCGTAGGAGACGCCGCCAAAAACCCTTTGGATTATTTGAAAAAAACTTAAAACAGGAAGAAGGAGTTCTGAGGCGATGATGAAGAATGATATTTTCAGGAGAAAGAGCGGGCTGTTGTTGTTATTCGCAGTGGCGTTCGCGGCTGTCGCCTTGTGGGAACTGGGAGCGCTGGCGGTGCGCACCGCCAGGGCGGCTGACCTTTCCGACTTTGAAAGGATATCCCCTTTTACTCCAAAATCCCTGTGGTTGGTGCGTCAGGCGAGGGCGATCATCGAGACGTATCAGGTGGACGCGGAATCCAAATCCGTTACCGAGGATCAGCTTGTTCACGGGGCTATAAAGGGCATGGTCGAGTCATGGAAAGACCCTTATACGCGTTTTGTCACCCCCACTCAGTTAAAGGACGAGGAAATCGAGATGGAAGGGCAGTACGGCGGGTTGGGGATGTACATAGGAGACCGAGACGGGAAGGTACTGGTCATCAGCCCGATAGAGGACACCCCAGCCGAAAGAGCCGGGCTGAAGCCCATGGATCATATCGTCAAAATTGGGGACGAAGTGGCGCTGGGATGGGACTCTCAGGAAGTGGTCAAGCGTCTCAGAGGCAAGCCGGATACCCCTGTCACCATATGGATACGCCGCGAAGGCGAGGAAGAGCTGCTGAAATTCGACCTTGTGCGGGAAATCATCACAATCAAATCGGTTCGATACGAAATGTTGTCGGACGACATCGGTTATTTACGCCTTACGCAGTTTAAACAAAAAACGGACGAAGAAGCGGAGCAGGCTGTGAAGGAAATGATAGGCAAAGGCGCCAGGGGCCTTATTATGGATCTTCGCAACAACGGCGGCGGGCTGCTTAACGTCTGCGTCAACGTCGGCAGCATGTTCCTGGACGGCGGGCTTGTCGTGGGGACGCGCGGCAGGGTGGAGAGAGCCAACGAGGAATATAACGCCAATCCTTCCAGATACCTGACAGACATACCGATGGTTGTTTTGATCAACGAGGGCAGCGCCTCCGCCTCCGAAATAATCGCCGGCGCGCTGGCGGACAGGAAACGCGCCGTTACGGTAGGCAAAAAGAGTTTTGGCAAAGGCTCGGTTCAAACCCTTTTCAACCTAACCGACGGCTCCGGCATTTACGTCACTATAGCGCGGTATCATACTCCCTCCGGCAAAGTGATAGATCAGGTGGGGCTGACGCCCACCATTGAGGTAGAAGGGCACTTTGAAAGGGATCAGGTTAAGGACGCCCAGTTGCAGCGGGCGATTTCCGAGTTGAAAAAGAAAATGTCCACGGCTACAGCTTCCACGAACTAGGGGTGAGCGATCTTGAAGGGCAAAGTAGACGTCCTGGTCGGAGCTCTGTGGGGTGACGAGGGAAAAGGGAAAGTCGTGGATACGATGGGGGCGGACGTAGACATCTTCGTCCGTTATCAGGGCGGGGCCAACGCGGGGCATACAGTGACGGTGGACGGGCAAAAGATCGTTTTCAACCTTCTGCCCTCGGGTATGCTTTACCCGGGAAAACTCTGCGTTTTGGGTAACGGTGTGGTAGTCGACCCGGAAGAATTTCTGAAAGAAGTGGACGAACTGCACCGGATGAGAATGGATCGCGCGCGACTGGCGATCAGTTCCAACGCCCACGTGGTAATGCCGTATCATAAAATCCTCGACTGCGCGCAGGAGGCTTTCCGCGGCAAAGGGGGCATGATAGGCACCACAGGCAGGGGCATAGGCCCTTGCTATGCCGATAAATGCGCGCGCAGCGGAGTCAGGATGGAGGATCTGCTGGACGAAGTCAGGCTTCGCGATGCCGTTTCCGCAGTATTGGAGGAAAAGAACCTCGTCCTTACAAAATTGTACGGAAAGAATCCCCTGCCATTTGATGAGGTTTACGAACCGGCCAGAGATTGGGGCAAGGCGCTTGCGCCTTACGTGGAGGACACCGTGGCCCTTTTGAACGATTCGTTTGAAAAGGGCAAGTATATCCTTCTGGAGGGCGCGCAGGGCACTCTTATGGATGTTGACCATGGTACGTATCCATACGTGACCAGCTCGTCTACCGTAATGGGCGGCGGCTTCACCGGCACGGGGATGTCGCCGGCGTGCGTGGATCGTGTTATAGCCGTGACCAAGGGCTACACTACGCGGTCAAGCTGGGGGCCTATGCCCACGGAAGAAAAAGGCGAGGTAGGGGAGTACCTGCGGGACAAAGGAGCGGAGTTCGGAAACGTGACCGGAAGGCCGAGACGTTGCGGCTGGCTTGACATAGTAGCTTTGCGCTATTCCATGCGCCTCAACGGGTGCAGCGCTGCCGCTCTGATGAAATTGAACGTTCTCTCCGGCATGGATGAAATAAAGGTATGTGTTGCGTATGACCTGGACGGCGTCAGAACGGAACGTTTCCCCGGCAGCGCGCATATTTTGGCGAAATGCCGCCCGATTTTTGAGTCATTGCGGGGGTGGGATGAAGATATATCGAACTGTGACACGTTTGAATCACTGCCCGCGGAGGCGCAAAATTACGTGAATTATATAGAAGACCACGCGGGAGCGCCGGTGAAATTGATCGGAGTCGGCCCGGACAGGAACCAGACGATCAACCGGGGGCTATAGTTGCTTATAGCGGACATTCGTTTTTGTGATGGCGAAGACGCCGGCCAGGTTTTGGCGGTTGACAAAACCTCTCCTCATCCTTGGCCTGAGAACGTAATTACGCGCGACCTCATAGCGGGAGATTCCAGAATTTCCTACATAGGCGCGTTTGCCCCTGTGGATGGGAGCATTATGCTGGGTTACGCGGCCCTTGGGGAAGAAAACGGAAACGGGCTGCTTATGAATTTGGTGGTATTGCCTCAATACCACCGGCGCGGCATAGGCGTTCAGTTGGTGGTGGCGGCGGCTGAGCTTGCGTACGGTTTTGGTTTTTTGAGGCTCGTCCTCAGGGTGCGCCTGACGAACTACGCGGCGCTGGCTCTTTACAGGGGGCTTGGTTTCATATGCGACGCGACGCGCGACGGCTTTTACAGCGACGGAAACGTGGCGGGGTTTATGAGCGCAAGGCTGCCTCTGGATTTATAGGGACGCATATAATGAAAGTTTATATTCCATTTGAAGACGGTTCGGCTGTTTCTTACGACGGAAAGAAATTTTTCATACACAGGCGGCCTGTGGGGATTGACGCCGACTTGAGCGAGTTGTCCGATGGAATGGTCGGAACCGTGTGGCGCGAGCGGCGCAAGGAACTGGTCAAGGCCCTGGAAACCGCCTGGTGGAAAGAGTACGAACTCCGCAACAAAGGCAAAACCAAAAGAATATACTCCGACGTGGAAACGACGGAATTGGAATGAGGGCGCTGAAGTGCCATGCGGTTTGACGTAATACACGGCAGGGTTAAAAAACTCCGCGAGCTGATGAAGGCAAAAAAAATGGAAGCGCTTGTCCTGTTTGTCTTTGAACGGCTGAACTCCGAAAGCTGCCACTACATTTCCGGTTTCAGGGGCAGCAGCGCCGCCCTCGTCATAGACGCCTCGCGGGAGATACTGGTCACGGACGGGCGTTATCAAACTCAGGCCGCCCTCCAATCCCCCTTTGCCCTGACGGTTCAGACGGGAGTACCGCTTATCGAGTATGTCGCCAAACTCGTCTCGGATAACGGCTACCGTTCTGTTGGTTTTGAATCCGAGAAGCTTTTCCATGGCATGGTGGAGAACGTCCTGAAAAAAACAAAGACCGCCTGGAAGGACGCCTCGGCTCTGATACCGTCCCTCAGGCGATCCAAAGACGCTTCGGAGGCCGACGCCATCAGGCGGGCCGGGGTGATAGCCCGTAAAGCATACGACAAAGCGCTTTCCGAGGTTCGCGTCGGCATGACGGAGGCGGAGTTCGAGAGCAGGCTGCTCTATGAGATCAAAATGGCCGGGGCTGAAAAGGGATGGTCCCACGACGACTTCATCGTGGTCTCCGGGGAACGCGGAGCCTTGTGCCACGGCCGCGCCACGCAAAAACCCTTTGTGCCGGGGGATACCGTAACGGTCGACTTCGGCGTTATGGTGGACGGTTACATGTGCGACGTGACGCGCAACTTTTCCGTCGGCAGGGCGCGGAAGAAAGCGCTTGAAATCAGTCAAATACTTATCAAGGCGCATCAGGAAGCCGCGTGGGCCCTGCGCCCGGGAGCCTCCGGCAAAGACGTCGACGCCGTGGCCCGCAAGGTCATAACCGATGCCGGTTACGAAAAAAATTTCGTTCACGGGCTGGGGCACGGCTTAGGGTTGGAGGTGCACGAGGCTCCGCGCCTGTCGTATCTCTCCAAGGACGTTCTGGAGGCAGGCGACGTTGTCACGATAGAGCCGGGCATTTACATAGAAGGCTGGGGCGGCCTGCGAATCGAGGACGATTACATCGTCACCGAGAACGGCTCGGAGTGCCTGACCCAATCGGACGATCAACGCCTCAGGGTAGTTGCCGAAGGCTGATACCGATACACACAAATTCCGAATTATTTCAGCTCCGGCACTCCCGATTCCCACTCCGGCCAGTTGGCCAGGATGTGGCGGACGATTGCCGAGCCGACCCGGTGGCCGTTTATCATGCCTATGGCGAATCCGTCGCTTGTGGCGTTGAGGCTTTCGATGACGGTTTGGCCGGGGTGCGGCTGGTCGAAGTTTACCACGTCCCGCACGACGAGATAACGGTCAAGATATCCCATAGAACGCAGAACTATCGCAAAAGCGTTGTCTTCCATCTGCGTCACGCCGTACGGCGGCGCGCCGTAGGCTTCGCATATGGCGAAAGCCTGCATGGAGGAGCCCTTGCCGTGCCAGTAGTTGTCGCCGGTCATACTCGTCCCCGTACGCACCGACGGTTTAGAGTTGGCCGCCTCCTCCGAGTAGAGCTTGCGGTATTCCACAGCCCCGGGGGAATCCTCCAGCCCTATGCCTTTCACTATGGACAGGGCCCATTTCGCCAGGTCACCGTTGAGTTGTATGCTTCCGTTGTCCGCGAATCCGTCATTCAGCATGAATAGCCTGCTTTTGTCCTCGGCGTCCGACTCCTTCCAGCTATGCCCAAGGTCGTAGTCAACCACCCAATCGCATATGAAAACGTCGCCAAGTGTGCCGCGCTCCGGCGAAACTCCCGAGCAGCCGGACACCACGAAGTAAGTCTTGCTGAAATCGAAACGCGGGTCTTTAAGAATGGCCATAAGCGTTGCGGCGGATCTGGCCTTGCCCATGCCGGTCACTGTTCCGGCCACTCCGTCCTTGTTGACGAAAAGCGGGGAGTAAGCGCCCTGCACGTCGTAGGAGTCGGCATCGACAAAATATTCGACATACCAGTGCTGAAATTCTCCCGCCGTGTCGCCGAAGTTTTCCCCTATCTCGAACATGGCCAGCACCAGCGCCTTGACAGGTATCGGGTCAGCCGACGCCGGAGCGCATAAAGCAGCCCAAAAAGCCAAAAGGAGCAATACTAAAACTGCCGAACGAAACTTGAAACGTGACATGAAAACAACACTCTCCCCGCATCATTGGTATTTATGACTGCAAATGAAGTTTATCACAAAAGAAGGGCCGCCGCTGAGTTTGCGTAAGGAGGGCGGACAATTGCCGAAAATGTCAACTTGGTGGATAATTATTCAGCTTGGATTAATTGATTCAGGAAGGGAGCAGATTATTTTGACCGAGAGACTCGAAACCGTTATGGGCAATTATCTTGACAGCGAGCCGGAGAGCAAATGCTTCTGGTGGAATGGCGCGTGGCACAACCGGGCCTTCTTGGAAAAACTCGTTGAGGAGACAACCGAAACGCTGCGCGCGTCCGGGTTTTCCGAAGGGCAGCGCCTCGTCGCCTTGATGCCCAACAGCCCGATGATCCTTGCCCTTTCGCTTGCCGTCTGGCGGCTCGGCGGTTCCTTTTGCCCGCTGAACCACAAGTCCGGCCTGCAGTCGCTGACGGCCACTTTGTCGCTGCTCGACCCATGCGCCGTTGTGCTGTCCGACGAGACGCGCGAGGGGATAGAGGGGGTTCTGAACGAACGGGGCTGGCCGTCCATCGTATGCCCTCCGATGGGGCCGCTGCCGGAGTTCAGAGGCAGGACGACGGATGCTGAGAGCCGCGACATTGCCGTGATATTCTCGACGTCCGGAACCACCGGGATGCCTAAGGCGGTTCCCGTCTCCCACGCCAACCTTCTGGACAACTGCCGTGGGAGCTATGACATCCTGGACGACCTGGAAGAAGGCGACGTCCTGCTGAACGTTCTGCCGAACTTCCACGGCTTCGGTTACATGGCGGGGAATATCCTTCCTTTCGTTATGAACGGGGCGCAGGCGATTGTGCCGAACTTCCTGCCGCCGTCCAAAACGCTGTCGGCCATCGTCGAAGCGCCGGCCAACGTCGTGATTCTGGTTCCAATGATGCTTAATTTCCTGCTCGGGCTCATCGAGAAGGGGGCTCCGAAGCCGGAAGGTATCAAACTTCTG
>WRKN01000049.1 GCA_009778055.1 Synergistaceae bacterium | reverse complement strand
TGGTGTTCTTCATACACGCGCTCATAGCCGGAGCCGTTCTCCTTATCACCAACCCCACCGGATGCCACGCCCTGGCGCGAGCGGCCCACCGTTCCGGCGTCCTGCCCGAGCCGGCCATCGTCGACGCCCTTGAAGAAACGGAAAAAGAAACGAAAAAACGTAGGGGAGGAATTGCGGCATGAACCCAGGTTTACACGCCCCGGTTCTCATTATGTTGTTGGTATCGGCTTTCATGGCGTTGTGGTTTAAAAACCTGCTGCATTCGGTTCTTGCGCTGGGGGTGTTCAGCCTTCTTCTGGCCCTGGAGTTCTACATTCTGAGGGCCCCCGACGTGGCGATAGCGGAAGCCGCCATAGGAGCCGGGCTGTCGACCACGATATTCATCATAACTCTTCGCGCATGTGCGCCCAAAAAACGCGACAAGGGGGGAAATTCATGAAAAAGACGGTCTTCGCCGCAGCCGTCATAGTACTTGGCGGGCTGTTATGCGGCACGTTCGAGGCCATTCACCCGTTTGGAATACCGTACGAAACGGCGATGGACGACTATTTTCTCGTCCACGCCCTTTCCGACAGATCGGCCCAGAACGTTGTCACTTCGCTGGTTTTCGACTTCAGAGGATTCGATACCCTGGGGGAGGCCGCGGTGCTGTTCACGGCGCTCACCGCCATAGGAGCGCTTTTCAGGGATGGAGGTAAGCGGGAATGAAACCGTTATCGGTTGTCGTTACGTCTGTTTTTGACATATTCGCGTGGTTTATGATCGTGTTCGGGGTATACGTCATCAACAACGGGCACAACACCCCAGGCGGCGGTTTTCAGGGAGGAGCCATAGTGGCGACGTTTATGAGCTTCGTACTGGTGGCGTACGGCGGGAAAAAATTCATGACGTGGGCGCGTGAAGGCGCGTACGGCGCCCTTGAGCTTATCGGGCTCATGGCGTTCTTCGCCTTCGGCTGCCTGGGGTTTCCCAACGCGTTTTTCTACAACTCCCTGGCGATACCCCACGGAGGAACGCCGTTGTCCGAGTGGCTCCCGTACTGCGGGACGATTTCGCTCATGAACGTCGCGGTCGGCGCCGAGGTCGTCGGCGCGTTGTCGCTGGTGGTTTATTACATGTACGGCAGTATCCGCATGGTGGACACCGGCGCCGGGATGGGAGGAGAGCGTGGCCATGACAGATTCGATCGCTGAAAACGCCCTCGATTTTGTGGGCAACGCCCCGTATGTCGTGGTCGCCCTTTTGGTGCTCATGTCGCTTTATGCGATGCTTACGCAAAAAAACCTGATTAAGATATGCATTGCCATTTCTATTCTTGGCGCGTCGGTCAACATGTTCCTGGTTCTTATGGGATACCGGCACGGCGGAGGCATCCCTATCCACTACCTCAAGGGCGCGCAGGAAAGCATGGTACTGCCCACACCGCAGTGCCTGACTCTGACGGCCATAGTTATAGCTCTGGCCACGACGGCTTTGATGCTTTCTCTGGTCATCATGGTAAACAAACATTACGGAACACTGGACATCGACGAGATAAGGAGGCTGAGAGGATGAACGTGCGCGACCACCTTCCGGCTTTTCTCGTGATGGTTCCCCTGCTCGGGTCGTTTCTCTCGCCTGTCGCAGTATCGTTCGGCAAGACCGTCCGAAACGTTTTTTTCGTGGCCTTTGCGGCGCTTACGCTGCTGGCAGGCGCGGCCATATGCGTGGCGACGTTCGGGGGAAACATACTTGTCTACGTCATGGGCGGAGAAAGTTTCGCCCTTACAATGCCGTCCGGGATGAGCTACCCGGTGCGCATTCTGTTTGAGATAGACGCGTTCGGCGCCGTCTTCATCTTCTGCGTCTCCGCGGCGGCTTTCGCGGGCGCCCTTTTTTCCGTAAACTACATGGAGCGTTTTTCCGGCTGGAAGCGTTTCATGCCGCTTTATTTCCTGCTGACGGCGGGCGCGTTGGGGATGTGCGCCACGGGAGATATGTTCAACTTTTTCGTGTTCGCCGAACTGGCCTCCATAGCCTCGTTCGGGCTGACGGCTTTCTGGCGCGACAAGCCGGAGGCCGTGGAGGCCGGCTTCAAGTACATGTTCGTGTCGCAGATAGCGGCCATGCTGCTGTTGATCGCCACAGGAGCGCTTTACGGGAAGTACAACGCCGTCAACATGGGGTTCCTGGCGTCCGTTATGGAATCGGGCACGATGGAGCGCGTTGTGCTGGCGCTTATTATCTCCGTGACGGCCTTCAGATGCGGCGCGTTTCCGATGCACACGCATATGACCGACGCCTGCGCCGAGGCCCCCTGCGGCGTGACCTGCCTTCTGGTGACGGTAAGCCAGGCGTCGTTTTACGGGCTGGTAAGGGTATGTTACTCGATATTCCCGAACCTGGCCGGCGGCGGAACTGTCGGGTGGCTCCTGATCGTTATGGGGTCTATGTCGATGATTTTCGGCGTCATGATGGCGGTCATCCAGCACGACATCAAACGCCTGATGGGGTATCACTCCGTATCCCAGGCCGGTTACCTGCTCACGGCAATGGGGGTCGGGCTTCTGGCGCTGGGCAGGGGAGGAGGCATGGAGGGCTACGGGCTCGCCTCAATAAAAGGAGGGCTTTTCCACGCAATGAACTATTCTTTCTGCAACGGGCTGCTTTTCCTTTGCGCCGGGTCCCTCTACTACGCTACAGGAACGCGCGGGCTCGACAAAATGGGCGGGTTGGCCCGCAACATGCCCTGGACGGCCGCCATGTTCGTGGTGGCCGCCGCTGGAATCTCCGGCCTGCCGCCGTTCAACGGGTTTGTATCCAAGTGGATGATATTCGGGTCCGGTTTCGCGGTACATCCTATACTGCCGGCTTTGGGAATGGTAACGTCTGTTCTGGCACTGGCGTCCTTCGTAAAGGTTTTTCAGGCGGCTTTCCTGGGGCCGCCCAGAGCGAAACTCATAGCGGCGCGTGAAGCGCCGTACGGAATGTTGGCCGGAATGGGGCTTCTGGCGGTATTGATACTTCTCCTCACGCTTTTTCCCGGTTGGTTCATGGGTAATGTGTTCGACAACGCCGCGGAGGCGCTGCTGCGGCCACAGGATTATATCCGCGCCGCCATGGGAGGGAGATAGATGGAACACACGGGCATGTGGGGACACATGGAGACAGGCTCCGGCTATTGGAACGTTTTCATGTGGTTTGTGTTTTTCGCTATTGTTTCCGGTTTCGTGCTCTGGTTTCGTTCTTTCGGCAGAATGGACTATAAACGCAACACCGAACAGGACGAAATGTTTTTGTCAGGCTGGTCAGGCAGCGAGGTTCCCGCCGACGGGGCCAAGGCAGCCGCGCCCGGCTCGGCTTCCTATTGGGGATTCAACGTCGCGCTGGAGCCTGTTTACAACGTCTTGAAGCGGTTTCACAACGGCAGCGCCTCCGACTACGCCGGTTATTTCGTGGTCACGACGGCCCTTATAGGGATTTTGCTGCTGTTCTAGCGCGAAGATGAAAATTTTCGACATGCTCAGGGTACTGCCCAAGTCGCTGTGGATAATGACGTGCAATTCGGGGTCGTGCAACGGATGCGACACTGAGATCGCGGCGATGTTCGGCCCGAGATACGATATCGGGCGTTTCGGCATGAAGCTGGTCGGAACCCCGAGGCACGCCGACGTTTTGATAGTTACGGGTACGGTGGTGAAATTCATGCGCGACAGACTTTTGCGCGTCTGCAATCAGATGCCCGCCCCCAAATTCGTGGTTGCCGTCGGAGACTGCGGATGCTCCGGCGAGCCGCTGGACGGCGTAATTCCCGTTGACGTCTGCGTACACGGCTGTCCCCCGCGCCCGGAGGCCATCGTTGATGGAATGACGAAGGTGGTTTTGAAGCTGGAATCATTGAGAAGGAGCGGCTTCGATGAGAGCGCATGGGACGCAGTTCGGTAAAGCCTTCCTGGACTGCGGCGCTTTGGCGGCCGCTCTGAAGGAGAAGTTCAAAGAGGACATTCTGAGCCTTGAAATCCGCGCGCGCGGCCATGACCTGTGGCTGGAGATATCAGCGCCGTCTTTCAGGCCGTTTGTTGAAAATTTGTTCGAGTACGACTTCGTAAATTTTCACGTAATATCGGCAGACGACGCCGGAGATAACGCCGCGCTCAGTTATCACCTGTCCATTTTCCAAAGGAACCGCGGGAGGCGCGTCGGAGTGACCGTCACCGTCAAGCTGCCGAAAAATAACCTCTCCATCCCCTCGATTTTCGACCTTCTTCCGGGTTCGGAATACAGTGAGCGCGAGATTATGGAGGCGTTCGGCGTTAGTTTTACGCCGGAAAAGGACGGGACAGGAGGCGGATTGTCCGCGGCGTATACGGTACCGGTCGGGCCGATTCACGCCGGTTTGAGAGAGCCGGTCACTGCGTGGCTGGAACTCGACGGCGAGCGCGTAACCGGCGCCGATGTGCGCCCCGCTATTGCGCGCATGGAAACAGAGACGCGGGTGCGCGATCCGATACAGGCGATTTACATGGCGGAGCGCATATGTGGAACATGTTCTTTCAGTCACGTCATCTGCCTCGTACGCGCGATAGAGGATATAGCGCGCATGGAAGTCCCGGCGCGCGGACAGTACATACGAACCATCGTCCTGGAGCTGGAGCGCATACACTCCCATGTTTTGTGGTCTGGAGACGTCTGCCGCGTCATAGGGTTCGACTCCGCGTTTCACCTCGCCATGCGGATACGCGAACAGGTTATGGACGTGCTGACGGGCATGACCGGTAACCGCGTCAACCGCGGGGTGGGCGCGTTCGGGGGCGTGCGCTGCGACGTCACCCCTGGACTCGCCAAGGCCGTGCGCGGGATGATCCGCTATTACCGCCGTGAATTCGAGCCGTTTCGCGAGATAGTCTTGAATGACCCGATAGTGCGGGCGCGTATGAGGGGCGTCGGCGTCCTGACCAGCGACGAGGCTGTGCGGTACAGCGTCACGGGCCCCACCGCCAGAGCCAGCGGGCTGAGGGTGGATCTGCGCAAGAGTTCCCCTTACGAGGCATACGCGGACATTCCGGTGGAGCCCGTCGTCCCGCAGGATTTTTTCGGCAAGGCGCACGGCGACGCGCTGGATCGCTTTGCCGTCCGGGTGCAGGAGGTTTATCAGTCGCTCGACATTATTGAAAAAGCGCTGGACAGCCTGCCGGAGGGGCCGTTCGCGGCTGAACAGGATCCGGACAAGGTTATGGGCTGCCTGAAAAACGCCGATGGCACGGGCTGGGGCATCATTGAAGCCCCGCGCGGCGACAATACCCACATCGTGCGGCTCAAGGCCGGGGACGAAAACGTGTGCCGCTGGAAGGTACGCGCGCCGACCTGCGCAAACGCGGCCTGCTGGCCCCTGATGTTCCGGGGGAGCGAGCTGGCCGACGCGCCTTTGATCATCAACAGCATCGATCCTTGCATAGCGTGCATGAATCGTATGCCTGTAAAGGGGAATAACTGACATGACGGTTACCGCTGCTATTTTCACCTTATTCTTGAAAATTTTCGCCGGAGTCGCGCTTTTGGCGTTTGTGCTTACGCTGGTCCCCTTTTTCGATTGGGCGGATCGCGCCGTGAACGCCAGAATTCAGGGCAGGCTTGCCCCTCCGCTTTTTCAGCCTGTATTGGACATTTTGAAGCTGATGGGCAAGGAGAATATCGTTCCAAGGCGGGCGGCGCGCTTTTTCTTCACGACGGCCCCGTGGCTGGCGCTTACTTCGACGCTGATGATCTTTCTTTATATTCCGGCCGGGCAATTTCCCGCCGTGCTTGGAACCGAGGGTGACATGATCCTCGTTTTTTATCTTCTGACCCTCGGCACTGTGGCGGTGGCGGTGGGCGGCTTCGCCAGCGGCAACCCCATGGCCGCCATAGGCGCCAACCGGGAGATAACGCTTATGATGAGCTGCGGGTTCCCCCTGGCGGCGGCGATAACCACCGCGGCCTGGATAGCTTACAAAACCGGAATGCCGGGCGAGCCGTTCAGCCTCGGAACCTTTGCCGCCGCGTCAATTTGGAAGGCGGTCGGTAAGACCGGCGCTTTCGGGCTGGCGTGCCTGTTTTTGTCCATTGTTCTGGTCGTGCCCGGCGAAACGGGCAAAAGTCCCATGGACCTCCCCCAGGCCGAAACGGAAATTCTCGGCGGCATTGCCATCGAGTACAGCGGCGTCAGCCTTGCTTTGCTGAAAGTGACTTTCGCGCTTCGTTCTTTTGCCATGTCGGCTTTCGTTACCAGCCTTTTCGTGCCCTTGTCGCTTACCGGCATGTTGGGCGGGGGAGGTTTTTTGACGGCTGTTTTTGACTTTTTCTTCTTCTGGCTTAAGGTTTTCGTAATTCAGATTGCATTCGTAACGCTGACGCGCACTGCCTTCGGACGTCTTAAAATTTGGCAGGCGTCGAGGTTCTACCTGGTCAGGGTGGCGGGGTTATCCCTGACCGGGATGCTTTTGCTTTCTATAGACGTAATGATCAGGTAGAGGCGGAATGGACATGTCCGGTTCTTTTACCAGCGAGTTCTTCAGGGTCGTAAGGCTCTTTTCAGGGTTGTTCGCCTTTGCTCTTGGGGTGGTGATGACCTTGCGCGCAAACGTGGGATACCCGCCGTGGGACGTTTTTCACCAGGGGCTGGGGATGCGTATGGGAATCACGATCGGTCAGGCGAACATACTTGTCGCGACGGTTATAGTTTCGTCGACGTTTTTAATGAAAGAAAAAATCGGCGTCGGAACCATTTGCAACATGTTATTTATAGGCGTTTTCATGGATATTATCCTGTCCTCCGGCTGGGTTCCGCTTATGCGGACTTTTGTTTCCGGCGTGGCGATGATGGTCGGCGGACTCTTTGTCGTAGGCATGGGAACTGTTCTTTACATGGGCTCCGGTTACGGCGCCGGGCCGCGGGATTCGCTCATGGTCATCCTTACGAAGCGCACGGGTAAACCGGCGGGGTTTTGCCGTAGCTGCATAGAAAGCACGGCTCTGATCACAGGCTGGCTTCTGGGCGGCTACGCCGGAGTGGGGACGGTCATCTCGGCGTTCGGTATAGGGATGGCCGTGCAGGCTGTCTTTTACGTTTTACGCTTTGACGTCAATAAAATCCGTCAGGAGTCCTGTTACGAAACGTTTACGCGTTTAGGCAGTTTCGGTGGCGACGCGCGCTTGTGACAAAGCGCCGTAAATCTACTATCTCAATGTTGAAAATCAAACTTGACTCCTTGTAAGGCATAGCTTACAGTGTATGTATTAAGCGGAAGAAGGAAGCATTGATGGAAGCCAAGCCTTTTACGGTGGTTTATTATGAGACGGAGGATGGGGATAGGCCTTTCATAGATTGGTTATTGGCCGCTAAAAACCCTCTCGTCATCAGAGCTCTACGAAGTCGCCTAAAGCGTGTTACGGCTGGAGATTTAGGGGATCACAAGTATCTTGAAGATGGCATTTGGGAACTACGTTTGATAGGTTTAGGAATCAGAATATATTTTGCCAGAATAGAGGATACGATTTTACTGCTGTTATGGGGTGGTGGAAAAAATACGCCAAAGGATCAGCGACGCGATATAGCAAAAGCAAAGAAATATTGGAACGATTTTCAAAACAGAGATACGGAGACGTAACTATGAATAAAACAGAGTCTAAAACCAAGCGTTTGACGGCTTTAGCGCGAAATATGCCAATGTGGGACGATTTTATCATCGAAGAATTCAAGAAAGATCCCGAATTCATGCGGGGAGCCGTTGAAGATGAACTACAAGAATACGCTCAATCCGGCGATATTCGTTATTTACTATCGACCCTGCGGGATGTCGCTGCCACAAAGGGATGGGTGTGGCTTGCGAATGAAACCGGGCTGTCCCGTCCTACTCTTTATGAAGCGTTACACGGACGTTCCAAACCGAAATTTGAAACCGTTACGAAGATTTTAGGCGCTTTAGGTTTCAAAATGTTTTTTGTGGCTGTGGATAATATAAAGCCTCAACCCGTTAACCCGGCAAAAACACGACGCATAACCACACGAACCTGCGAAATTGAGGCGAGGGAGGCGTAACATTTGAGGGAAAAACCGAAAATTCAACCTCAGCCGGGGGATAAAGTCCTGTGGATACGTTTCAGCGCCTTCGGCGACGTGTTGCAGGCGGCGGCGGCGGCTCAACGCTTTAAAATGAAATATCCGGAGGTTCGCCTGACGTTTCTGACTCAACCGGAATACGCCGATATTTTGGAAGCGCAACCCTACATTGACGATCAATTGCATTGGGACGTCAAAAAACGTCCGCAGGATTTTTTCAAAATCGCGCGTCAAATTCGCGCGTTCAATTTCGGATGGCTTTTCAGTATGCACCGATCCAGCGCCGCCGCGCTAGTTGCCCTCTTTAGCGGCGTTTATCGGCGTTTCGGCTACAACCGGCAGTTGCAATTTTGCTATCGAACCACGCATTGGGAGTTCTTCAACTCCATGGGCGTGGAAATTGCGTCTCGGGACTCCGCCGCAATTTTTACGACACCGGAAAACAGAGAAAAGGCCGAAACGATGCTATCGGGTCTGCCCGAGAAAAAAATCTTCGCCGTAATCGGAGCCAGCAAGCCGCAAAAATTTTGGCCGGTCCGGCATTGGAAGATTTTTTTGAAAGAAGCTATGCAGCACGGGTGGGGAGTTGTCCTGAACGGGCATGGCGATTTCGAGGCGCGCGCCGCGAAGGAAATAGAGGAAGAACTCCGTTGTCCCTCCTTGTTGAACCTGGTGGGCCAGCTTCCCTTCCCCCTGATGGCGGCTGTGGCGCAGGCTTCCACCGTTGCAGTGGGAAACGACACGGGACCGCTGCACCTCGCCGGGCTGCTGGGGATTCCGACGCTGGGATTTTTCGGTGTCACGAACGCCCACGGGGCAGGTTACCGTATGCCCTGGTTCCGGGATGTGCGTGTGGCCTGCCCAAATGAAGGCTGCTGGGACTACCGCTGCCCGGTCGATTGCCTGGCCGATATCTCGCCGGAGAGGGCGTTTCGGGATTTCCGGGATTTTTTTGAAAGGGGTTATACGCTTTGGAATCAGGAAACGGAGATGTAATTCACGTTGTTCTGGCGGTTTACGACCCTGATGGGACATATTCACAACACGCGGGGGTCGTTATGGCATCAATTTTCGAACGCACGAAAAGCCCGGTTAGCGTTCATATTCTGCACGACGAAACTCTGACGGAGCGCAATCGTTCGCTTCTGACCGAAACGGCGGAAATGTTTGCCCGGGAGGTCGAGTTTCATAATGTCACGACATATATAGAGCAATTGGGAGATGACACAAATCGATTCGTTCAAAAGAGCGCCTGGTCTGTTGGAACGTTGTATCGTCTGGCAATTACGGATATCCTGCCTCTGGACAAAGTTATATACCTTGACTGCGACATAGTGGTAAACATGGACATCCGTGAACTATGGGACATTTCCGTTGAGGAATGTTCCTGCGCCGGAGTGTTGGACATTCCTCACGGCCGGTTTTCTTCCACCACTTTGGGAAGGAGGCTCATGGGATGTGATCCGAAAAAATACGTCAATGCCGGTGTCCTCCTGATGAACATACCCCGGATGAAGGAAAAACTGGACATCCGGCAAGTATGCCGGTGGTTCGAGCGCTATCGGTATTGCATGAATTTTCAGGATCAGGACTTGATCAACTCGTGTTTTCGCGGGGAGATAAAATTTCTGGAAGGTAGGTTCAACAACCGCAGAGCTCCTTTCCGCGACGATGTTTACACGCTTGGCGTTGAAGATTCCATTTTTCATGCGACGTTAACCAAACCTTGGAATGAGCCAACGGGATCGTTCATAGATCGCCTGTACTGGAGGGCTTTTCTCAAGACGCCCTGGGGGAGGCTTCCGCATGAAGAGCTAGTGGATCTAATAATAGACATATTCCAAAAATCTCCCCTCACTCATCGGCGGACGTCACAGTGTTACAGAAAAGTTTTCCACCGTTTACGGAAAGACATTTGCGCGAACGATATATTTAGGACTGCGGCTCTATTTTTTAAAGCCCTGTTCCATGAGACGAAGTATCTTTTCACGCGAGGAGAATCGAAAAAAATATGAGCGCAAAAGAGAAAACTGAAACTCCCATTCACGTCGCGCTAGGGTTTCATGATTCGAAGGGCACGTATTCACAGTACGCAGGGGTAGTCATGGCCTCCATTTTCGAACGCACGAAAAGCCCGGTTTGCGTTCATATTTTGCATGACAAAACCCTGACGGAGCGCAACCGCTCCCTTTTGATCGAGACAGCGGAGTCTTATGGTCAGAATGTCTCGTTTCATGATGTTTGCGCGTATATTGAGCGGCTGGGAGATGAAACGACTCGGGACTTTCAAAGGAATGGGGATATCGGAGCGTTGTTCCGCCTGGCAATTCCGGAAACCCTGCCTTTGGACAAAGTTATTTACCTGGACTGCGACGTCGTGGTCAACATGGACATTCGGGAACTCTGGGATATTTCAGTGGAGGACTGTTCCTGCGCGGGAGTATTGGAATCTCCCCGGGGCCGATTTTCCGCCACTTCTATCAGAATGAGGCTGATGGGATGCGATCCGAAAAAATACATCAATTCCGGCGTCCTCCTTATGAACATACCCCGGATGAAAGAAAAATTCGACGTCCGGCAAGTAAGCCTGTGGTTCGCGCGTTATCGGTATTGCAGAAAATACCGAGATCAGGACTTGATCAATTCGTGTTTCAGCGGTGATATAAAATTACTGGAAGTCCGGTTCAATAATCACTACGTTAACCGCAACGAAGGTTATCGCGGCGATATAAACGATCCCTACGTGGTGGATTCCATTTTACACGCTTCGACCAAAAAACCCTGGGCGTCGCCAAAAGGGTCTGCCGTGGACCGTCTCTACTGGCGGGCTTTTCTCAAGACGCCCTGGGGCAGGCTTCCGCCGGAGGAACTTGTTGATATGATAATCGATATATTCCAAAAATCCCCCTTCACTCATAGGCGGACGTCGCAGTGTTACGGAAAAATCGCGCGTTCTTTGCGGGAGGAATTCCTTGAAAACTATGTCTTCATAATGGCCGGTCTTTTGGGGAAATATCTGTACTACAAGGCGAAGCGCCTTTTCACGTCATGAGAGTCGGACTTCCCAACCCAGGAGACAGGGTTCTGTGGATTCGTTTTGGAGCGTTTGGTGACGTCCTTCAAGATCTTGCGGACGCGTGTAATTTCAAAAGACGTTTTCCGGATGTTCATCTGACGTTTTTGTGCAAACCAAAGTACACCGAACTGGTTCTGGTTCAGCCTTACATTGACGACGCGCTCGCCGGGTACAAAAACCCCTTCGCGGAATGGCGAAAGATCGTGCAAAAAATCAGGGCCGGGCGCTATAAATGGCTGGTCAATACCCATCGTGGAGGCAAGTCCTCTCTGATCTCCCTGTTCAGCCAGGCCGAATATCGCATCGGAACCTCTTCGTTATTTTTTTACAAGCCCATCTATCACGCAAGTTTGGAACGTTGGGGCCGGTAGTGTGACGTTGACATAAGCGATTGATCTCTCCCGTCGATCTTTGCCTCGACGGAAGACCGGGAGTCGGCGCTTGCGCGCCTGGCACGGCTGCCGGAGCCAAGGCTTTTTACCGCCATTGGCGCCAGCAACCCTTGGAAGATGTGGCCTACGGAGCGGTGGATCGAGTTCCTGCGCCCTCTTGTGAATGACGGATGGGGGGTTGTGATTAACGGTTACGGCCCAAGGGAGGAGGCAATGGGACGGCAAATGGAAAGCTCCCTTGCCTCCGGGAACGTGCTTAACTTGGTCGGCGCACTGGATTTCAGAAAAATGTCCGGCGTGGTCCACCATTGTACTCTGGCGGTCGGAAACGATACGGGGCCAATGCACCTAGCCGCTCTATGCGGCGTTCCGACCATGGGGCTTTTCAATCACGCGGCCCCGTGCGCCGCGATAAACCTGCCAAACATTCCCTGGTTTCGGGAGCTGCGCGCGGAAGATTACGTCAGAGAGGGAAAAAGCGACAATCCATTAAAATTTTTGCCGGCGGAAGCGGCGGCTAAGGAGTTCGACGCCTTCGCTTACGCGTACATGTCTTCCTGGGTCAAATAAGCTTTGACGTACTCCGCGACCCCATTTTCGAGCGAAGTTGTTTCCTTGAGGAAACCGGCCGCGCGCAGCTTACCTATGTCGGCCTTGGTGTAATACTGGTATTTATCTTTCAGTTCCTCGGGCATATCTTTGTAGCCAATTCTTGGCTCCAGCTCCAAGCTCGTGAACACGGCCTCAGCCAGATCGTAAAACGAACGGGGTTGCCCGCTTCCCACATTGAACAACCCGCTGACGTCAGGGTTGTCCAGCAGCCACAACACCACTTCGACGCAGTCCCCTACCCACACAAAATCTCGTAGCTGCCGGCCGTCTTCGTAAGCGGGGTTGCAAGACTTGAAGAGCCGCGCCTCGTATCCTTCCCTGACCTGGGAAAAAACGTGAGCGACGACGCTTTTCTGCGCTTCTTTGTGATATTCGTTGGGCCCGTATACGTTGAAAAATTTCAGCCCGGCGTGTTGCGGAGGCGTACCTCTCTTTTCGGCGGTCTCGCGGGCGATTTTTCTGTCAAACAGCGCTTTGCTCCAACCGTAAGGATTCAGCGGTCTGAGACCGTTCAAGTAAGGCAGATCTTCTCTGTCCTCGAACCCGCGCTTTCCTGAACCGTAAGTCGCGGCGGAGGACGCGTAAATAAACCGCTTGCCCAGGTCGCGGCAGTATTCCCACAAAGCCCAGGAGAGGCCGAAATTTGTCGCAACGATCAAATCACAGTTTACCTCTGTGGTCGAAGAGATGGCTCCCATGTGTATGACGCATTTGATTTCTTTTTCGTGAAAACGGAGAAAGTTCAGTGTTTCCTCGGGCGGCACAATAGCGGCAAGCTCTCGTTTGGCGATGTTTTTCCACTTGTCGCTCCTGCCAAGCGTGTCCGCCACAACAACATCCTTGCAGCCACGCTTTTCCAGTCCGGCCACGATGTTGGAACCAATAAATCCGGCTCCTCCGGTTATGACTATCATGTATGAATCCCCTCTATAAGTAAGAAGTAAAAAATGGAGCGTTCGATTTAACAATACAAGCCGCATTATAACACAGTTCATCTCTCAGAAATTTGTTTTTACGGCCCCGCGTCCCGCTTGTGACAAAATGCCGTGATTCTGATATCATCCATTTTGTAATCTAAACCAAACACAACAAGCGCGCGGCCGCGCGTTTTCACGAGGTGAGAAGGACGAATCTGAAACAGCGTTTACAACCCAAAAATATCCTGGTCGCCGGCGACGTGATGCTGGACGTGTACTCCATCGGCGAAGTGAAGCGGATTTCCCAGGAGGCTCCGGTCCCGGTGTTCAAAAAACTCGCGGAGCGCCAAGCCCTTGGCGGAGCTTCCAACGTCGCCGTCAACCTGATCTCGGCCGGGCAGCGCGCGTCTTTGCTGACGGCTGTCGGCGCCGACCCGAACGGAGACCGCCTTATGGAAATGCTCCGGGACGTTTCCGCCGGTTCCGAGCTGACGCATCGTTCCGCACTGCGGAGAACCACGGTCAAAAACAGGTTTATCGCGTCTAACAACCAGCAAGTGATGCGTATGGACGAGGAGGATTCGCTCCCCCTCTCGGAGGAAGAAAGCGCGGCGCTTAAACTTGCCCTTAAAAAAGGGCTGCCGTTTGACCTTGTGATTCTTTCGGATTATTTGAAAGGCGTGCTGACTTACGATTTGACGCGGGAGATAATCGATTTGGCTAACGCGAGGGGTATTCGTGTCCTCGTCGACCCGAAAGACCCCGATGTGCGAAAGTATGCCCGCTCCTTTTTAGTGAAACCGAACCTTCATGAGCTTCGCGACCTTACCGGACGCTCGGTGTATGAATTCGGCGAAATCGCCGAAGCGTCAGCGCTGCTCTGTGAGATTTGCGACTGCGAGTACGTGCTCACGACCTGCGGGGGACGCGGCATGGTCTTGACGAAACGGGACGGCAAATACGAAGTGTTCCAAAGCACTCCTATGGAGGTCTACGATGTTACAGGCGCGGGGGACACCGTCAT
>WRKN01000048.1 GCA_009778055.1 Synergistaceae bacterium | reverse complement strand
TCCATTATCTCGCGCCCGTCGCGGTCGGACACCTCGTAGCACAGCGAAGCCCTGACGCCGGCGAGGCGGACGGCTTTCTCTATCTCGAAGAGGCTGTCCTCCACCTGCGTCGGCGAGGCCTGGTGGTCTAAAACCGTCGTGCATCCGTTTTTTACGCAATCGACAAGCGCGGCCGCGGCGCTGTAGTAAACGCCCTCCAGCGTCAGGGCCTTGTCCAGCTTCCACCACAGCCGCTCCAGCACTTGGTCAAAATTTTGCGCGGGCGGGTTTTTGCCCGGTTTGCCCGGCATTCCGCGCGCGAACGTGCTGTAAAAGTGCATGTGTGCGTTTATGAACCCCGGCATGATAAGGTTCCCTCCGGCGTCTACGAAACGCGCTCCCGGATATTTCGCCTTCAGTTCGGCGCAGGGACCTGTTTCTTTGATTATGCCTTCGTCTATTGCCACGCAGCCGTCCTGATAGAACGGATTTTTCCCGTCGCGGGTTATAGTCGGGCCGTTTCCCACAAGCAGCAATATGATTCCCCCCTGTTTTTTCGCGTTTTTTGTAGGGTTTGTCCATACGCCGCTATTATACCGCTCCGCGCGGGTTTTCGCCCCAATATGTCGAATTCTTCAATATTCGCTTCGGTAAAAATTGCCATGACTATGTTTCCTAAAAGATTAGAATAAACAGCCGAGATACAAAATATTTTCTTTTGGAGGTGTTTTATCAATGCGCGTGAAAAAATTTCCTTTCAGACCGCTGGCTATGTTTTTGGTCGCGTTGGCCGCGTTGTGCGTGTTCGCTCCGGCGTCGCCAGCGCCGGCGGCCCCGGCGGCATTGGAACGCGCGAACAATCCTGTCGTCAGGATCGTGAAAGACGTTTCCCCGGCCGTAGTCAATATCGACGTCGAGACAATTGCCAGGCGGTCGCGGATTTCGCCTTTCCAGAACGACCCTTTATTCAGACGTTTTTTCGGCGAAGAATTTGAGCGGTTCACCCGTTCCGTCCCCATGAGGGGAAGGGGCTCCGGTTTCGTCGTAAGCAAAGACGGCCAGATTCTGACCAACAACCACGTCGTGGACGGTACTGACAAAATAACGGTTACCATGTCCGACGGCAGAACCTACGAAGCCGAAGTTTTGGGCAAAGACCCGACTTTCGACCTCGCCGTCATCAAGATAAACCCGGAATCCGAGCTTACGGTTCTGGAGCTGGGGGACTCCGACTTGATAGAGGTGGGAGAATCGGTGGTAGCCATCGGCAACCCCTACGGTTTCGAGCACACAGTCACGGTCGGCGTCATATCGGCCAAGAACCGCAGCGTTCACGCCAGGAACATCAACTTCGACGGCTTCCTCCAGACCGACGCGGCAATCAACCCCGGCAACAGCGGCGGCCCATTGATCGACATGGACGGCAAGGTCATCGGCATCAACACCGCCATAATTCCGTACGCCCAAGGGCTTGGCTTTGCCATACCGGTCAACATGGCGAAGCAGATCATGGACGACCTTGTCACGCATGGCAGGGTCAAGCGCGGCTGGCTGGGCGTCTCCGTTCAGAATATGACCAGGGAGTTCGCCGAGGCTTACAACATAAAAGAGGAGAACGGCGTCATAGTTGGGGACGTGCTGCCGGATTCGGCGGCCGAGCGCGCCAAAATACAGCGCGGCGACGTCATAGTGTCGCTGAACGGCGAACAGGTCAAGGACGTCCAGTGGTTCGTCGGTAAAATTCGGTCTCAGGCCCCCGGCGCCGAACTGAAACTGAAAGTTGTCCGCAGCGGCAGAACTATTGACGTGACCGTCAAACTCGACGAAATTCCCGAATCCGAGGGCGGCGGCTCCGCGTCTTCCGACTCCGGGGACGACTTCTTCAAGGGCATAGGGCTGAACGTGACCAAGCCGACGGACGAACTCAGGCGGCGGTACAGGATAGAAAGCAGGGTCGGCCTGGTGGTCACAGGAGTAGCGGACGGCTCGCCGACACAGCGCCTGGGGCTGAGGGAGGGCGACGTGATTTTGGAGGTAAACGGCAAGAAAGTTAACGAACTTTCCGACGTGGACGCCTCGGCGGGAAAAAGCGGCGCGTCCGTGGTCCTTTTGATCGAACGCGACGGAAGAACGTTCTTTGTATCGCTGAAAACTGAATAGCTGTTCCCGAAGGGGAAGCTGCCCAGGTTGACAAATCACGAAAGGCGCGTACAATGTTTTTAATTGATTTTTTGCATAAAGGCGATGAATCGGGACGCCTGAGTTCGATTTGAAACATCGACAGAGATGGACTTCACCGGCTGAAAGATGTCCTCGATGTTAGAAATAAGGCCCAAAACCCGACGAGCCTAGACGAAAGACCCACGTCACGGGTCATAAAGAGGGGGGGCCGTAAGGTTCCTCAAGCAGGGTGGTACCGCGCGCGTAAAGCGCGTCCCTACGGGTTGTGTGGGGACGCGCTTTTTTTATTTTAAGGAGGGGTTTTGTATGAGCGTAAATTTAGCGATTTTGGGCGCACATGGCGCTGTTGGGCAGGAAATGCTCAAGGTTTTGGCCGAACGGAACTTTCCCGTTAATGACTTGAAGCTCCTGGGCAGCGCCAGGGGCGCGGGTGCGGAAATATTGTACGGCACGCGGAAAATAACGGTCGAGCAGGTGTCGGACGATAGTTTCAAAGGCGTGGATATAGTTCTCAGCGCCCTTTCATCGGACCTGACAAGGACGTACACGCCGATGGCCGTTGAAAGCGGAGCGGTTGTCATAGACAACAGCAGCGCGTACAGGATGGATAAAGACGTGCCCCTGGTGGTTCCGGAAATAAACCCGGGGGACGCGGCGCTTCATAAGGGGATTATCGCCAACCCCAACTGCACCACAATCATCACGCTTGTGGCGGTAAACGCCATAAACAGGTTTTCACCCATAGTAAGAATGATTGCCTCCACATATCAGGCTGTTTCCGGCGCGGGCAAAGAAGGGCCGGAAGAACTGCGGGAGCAGATGGGGAACTATCTGGCCGGAAACGCCCTGGAAAACCGGGTTTTCAAACATCAGATAGTAGATAACCTTATTCCGCACATTGACAATTTTACCGAAAACGGATACACCGCCGAGGAGATGAAAATGGTCAATGAAAGCAGGAAAATCCTCCACTCCCCTGATATGATGGTTTCATGTACCTGCGTGCGCGTTCCCGTTATGCGGAGCCACTCCGTTTCCGTTATGATTGAAACCCGTGAGGACGTTTCCGTGGAGCAGGCCAAAGAGCTTCTGCGGAACGCGCCGGGGGTTGAGCTTGCCGACGACATTTCCGCCGGAATTTACCCCATGCCCATTCACAGCTCCGACAAGGACACGGTTTTTGTGGGCAGGGTCAGGAAAGACATCAGCGGAAGCAACGGCTTGAACATATGGTGCTGCGGCGACCAAGTAAGGAAAGGCGCGGCCACAAACGCGGTTCAGATCGCGGAATTGCTGGTGAATGAAAGACGGGCGGCGTCATGTTGATTGTACAGAAGTTCGGCGGCAGCTCCGTGGCCGATAAGGAAAGAATTATGAACGTCGCGGAAATAATTGCCAAAACTCACAACGAGGGCAAGAAAGTCGTTGTTATCCTGTCGGCCCAGGGCGACACCACCGACGAATTGTTGCAGAAAGCGGCGGAAATCAGCGAAAACCCATCGGAAAGGGAGGTGGATATGCTGCTGGCAACGGGAGAGCAGCAATCCGTGGCTCTTATGGCCATCGCGCTTAACTCCATGGGACTGCCCGCCGTATCCCTGAACGCCCAGCAAATCGGCATCAGCACCTCCTCCACCCACGGGAACGCCCGGGTTTTGAACATATGCGGAGAGCGGATACCGGCCGAGCTGGAAGAAGGTAAAATCGTGCTGGTGACGGGTTTCCAGGGCATCAACGAATACGGCGATATCACCACCCTGGGCAGAGGCGGCTCCGATGCCTCCGCCGTGGCTATGGCCGCAGCCCTTGGCGCGGAGTTATGCGAGATTTACACCGACGTGGACGGCGTGTATACCGCCGATCCCCGAATTGTAAAAAACGCCGGTAAACTTGACCAAATCAGCTACGACGAAATGCTGGAAATGGCCACCTTGGGCGCGAAGGTGCTGCATAACCGCTCGGTTGAAATGGCTAAGACGCACAACGTAAACATGTGTGTCCGTTCCAGCATAACGAAAGCCGAAGGAACTCGCGTCGTCAACTCCGGCGACATTGAAAGACACGCGGTGGTGGGAGTAGCCGGAGATTTGGACGTTTGCCTGGTAGCGGTCCGTGAAGCGAAAAACGAAACGGGAAGCCTTTACAAGCTGTTCTCCGTGCTGGCGGGGCACGGAATAAACGTAGACATCATAACCCAGTTCAAAGGCGACAGTTTCAGCGAAATAACCTTCACGGTGTCGAAAAAAGACGCGGAAAAGACGCTGAAGGCTTTGAACGAAAACAAAAACCATTTGGCAATCGAAACAATAAAAACCGACGGTTCCATGGCGAAAGTCTCCGCGGTAGGCGTAGGCATGGCTTCCAACCCCGGCGTGGCGGCGAAAATGTTTGAAGCCATTTACGAATGTGACAGCGAAATTTTCCTGATAACCACTACCGAAATCAAAATATCGGTGCTGGTAAACGCCGGGGATTATGTAAAAGTAATGAACGCCGTGCACGAAAAATTCGAGCTTGGACGAACTAACCAAATAACCAAATAACATAGCGGAAGGGGAGAGATTGATGAAGAAGGTTCTTTTTAAGGGTTCGGGCGTTGCTGTTGTTACCCCGTTTACGGATGGGGGGATTGATTTTGAAACTTACGGGCGGTTGATTGATTTTCAGATTGAAAGCGGCACGCAGGCAATAATCTCCTGCGGAACCACGGGGGAATCGGCGACGCTTTCCGAATCGGAGCACAAAAGCGTTATAAGCTTCGCCGTGGAGCGCGTAAACAAGCGTGTTCCCGTAATAGCCGGCACAGGCTCCAACAACACGGCCCACGCCCTGGAAATGTCCAAATTCGCCCAAAGCGCGGGAGCGGACGGCCTTCTGGTGGTTACCCCCTACTACAACAAAACCACCCAAAACGGCGTGGTTGCCCATTTTCATGCCATAGCCGACAGCGTGAACCTGCCGATTATGGTGTACAACGTCCCGGCAAGGACGGGGCTGGACGTTCTCCCCGCAACCTACGCGAAGCTGGCCAAACACGAAAACATTAACTGCATCAAAGAGGCCAACAGCAACATCGGCGGATTGGCGAAAACCATCTCCCTGGCGGGGGACGCGCTGAACGTCTACTGCGGCAACGACGACGAAATAGTGCCGTTTTTGTCCCTGGGCGCGCTGGGCGTAGTTTCCGTAATGGCAAACGTGGCCCCAAGGCAGGTTCAGGACGTATGCCGCCTGTTTTTTGAGGGCAAAATCAAAGAAAGCGCGGAACTGCAAATTTCCTTGATAGAGCTGTGCAACGCGCTGTTTTGCGAAACAAACCCCACACCCGTCAAATACGGCGTCAAGCTGCTGGGGTACGGCAACGGCAAGGTACGTCTGCCGCTGATCGAAATGGAGGACAAAAACCGGCTTGAAACAGCCATGAAGAAGGCCGGCATTATTTAATTCAATAGGAGGCATAGCCGTGAACGTTATACTTTACGGGGCCAACGGGAAACTGTGCCGCGCCGTGGGCGAATGCGCGAAAGGCGATATCAGGGTTGTGGCGGGCGTCGACGTAAATGAGGAAGAAAGAGCCTTCCCCGTTTACGGCGGCCTTTTGCAGGTAAAGGAAAAAGCAGACGTTATAATCGACTGCTCATTCCACGGCGTGGTGCGCGATTTGCTAGGCGGCGCCAAAGCCATGTCCCTGCCCGTCGTCATTGCCACCACAGGCCATACGGAAGAGGAAAAAGCCTTTATAACCGAGGCTTCGCGGCATCAGCCCATTTTTATGTCGGCGAACATGTCCCTGGGGATAAACTTGCTGGCGGAGCTGGCGCAAGCCGCGGCTGAGCTGCTTCACGAGGCGTTCGACATCGAAATTGTCGAAGCCCACCACAACAAAAAAGCGGACGCTCCCAGCGGAACCGCTCTCATGCTTGCCGACGCCATAAAATCAAAACTGCCCGAGACCTACGGCTACGCCTACGACCGGACAAAGAAAAGGGCCCCCAGGGAAAAGGCTGAAATAGGCATACATTCCGTTCGCGGAGGGGCTATTTTCGGCGAGCACGAAATTATTTTCGCCGGGCAGGGCGAGGTTGTGCGGCTGTCCCATTCGGCGTTGTCCAGGTCGGTTTTTGCCGAGGGAGCCCTGGCCGCCGCCAGGTTCATGCTGGGCAAGCCCGCCGGGTTTTACAACATGAAGGATTTAATCAAAAGCGTTACTTAGGGAGGCTTTGCGGAAAAAGATGGAAAAAATAAAAATTGCCGTGGTGGGTCTTGGCAACATAGGCAAGGCTGTTTGTGAAGCCGTGAACGCGGCGGAGGACATGGAGCTTTGCGGAATAGTCCGCAGAGCGTCGGCGGAGGGCGAAACCCTCAACGAAATCAAAATTGTCGACGACATAAAAAAATTTGACAAGGTGAATAAGGTTGACGTCGCCATACTTTGCGGCCCCAGCAGGGAGGTTCCCGGAATGGCGGAAAAGTACCTGCCGATGGGGATAAACACCGTTGACAGCTTCGACATACACAGCGAAATATGGGACTTGAAAACCCGGCTGGACGGCATTGCCAAGGCTAACAACGCCTGTTCCATAATTTCCACCGGCATGGACCCCGGCGCCGATTCCATAATAAGAGCGCTGTTCCTGGCTTTAACGCCCAGGGGTATTACATACACCAATTTCGGCCCCGGCATGAGCATGGGCCACACCGTCGCCGTAAAGGCCATAGCCGGCGTAAAATCGGCCCTGTCCATGACTATCCCCGCCGGGGCGGGAACCCACAACCGAATGGTCTATGTTGAGATCGAACCAGGCGCGGACTTCGCCGCCGTCGCCGAAAAAATAAAAAGCGACCCCTATTTCGTAAACGACAACACCAAAGTAACTCTGGTGGACAACGTAAACGACCTGATCGACATGGGACACGCCGCCAACATCGTCCGCAAAGGCGTCTCCGGCACGGCCCACAACCAGTTGCTGGAGTTCACCATGAAAGTCAACAACCCCGCCTTAACCGCGCAAATGATGGTTTCCTGCGCCCGCGCCTCCATGCGCCGGCCTCCAGGCTGCTACACCGTGGTAGAGCTGCCCCTGATAGACCTTCTGCCCGGCGGGACGGAACAGATCATCAGGTCGCTGGTATAGAAAGCAAGGGCGGGATTTTCTCCGCCCTTCGCGTTCTGAATTTGCTTACGCTTACGCTAACGCGAAGAGAGGAATGTCGGCAATGAACGATTCTGATTTTATAGAACTCTGTAAAGAAGGTTCTTTACAGCAAATTAACGATGCCATTGAAAACGGCGCAAACGTAAATGCGGAAGACGCGCTGTTTGGCATGACTGCCTTAATGATGGCCGCGTGCAAGAACGAGGATCCGGAAGTTATTACAGCCCTGCTCAATGCAGGCGCGGACGTAATGATGGAGAACAACATCGGGGAACGCGCGATTGATTTAGCCAATGAAAATACAAACCTGAAAGGCACGGAGGCTTACCGCAGGCTTGAAGCCGCTGTTAACGCGATACATGATTCCGATTTTCTTGAACTCTGCAAACAAGGTTCTTTGCAACAAATCAATGACGCCGTCAATAAAGGGGCAAACGTGAACGTAAAGGGAGAAGATGGAGCAACGCCGCTTATGCTGGCAGCGCGTGAGAACCCTGATCCGGAAGTTATAACAGCTCTTATTGAGGCAGGCGCCGACGTCAACGCGAGTGATAATGAGCAGGTGATGACGCCGCTCATAGGGGCGACTTACAACTCGAACCCTGAAGTGATAACAGTTCTTATTAAAGCGGGCGCGAATGTCAACGCGAGGAATAATAAAGGGGCAACGGCGCTTATGTACGCGAAGTTAGCCAATAGACCGGAAGTTATGGCGGCTCTTACCAATGAAAACGCGATGATAACGCAAAAAAGCGCGGAGGCTGAGCCGGCTTACAAGAATGAGACGCCCGCAATGAATGATTCTGATTTTGTTGAACTCTGTAAAGAAGGTTCTTTGCAGCAAATCAATGACGCCATTGCGAACGGGGCAAACGTAAACGCAAAGATTATAGATACCGGCTGGACAGCGTTGATGAACGCGGCGTGCCGCAACAATCCCGAAGCGGTTACCGCTCTGCTCAATGCCGGCGCGGACGTAAACGCTAAGGATCAGGATGGAACCGCGGCGTTGATGTATGCGGTGTGCGTCAATCCCCAAACTGTTGCCGCCCTGCTCAACGCCGGCGCTGACGTAAACGCCAGAAATCAAAAGGGCGTTACGGCGTTGATGCAGGCAGTGCGTAACAACAATCCCGAAATCATCAGCGTCCTGCTAAATGCCGGCGCGGCCCCAAACGCAAAAAAATAATGATAAACTACGGCACGGCTGTTATGTTCTGACTGTCACGTTCAAAGATGCTAAAGGCTTGCTTGCCGATCAATTGCTTTACCGGGAAGACGAAGAACGGATAGAGATCGCGGACGGCGGCCTGCCGTGGAGCTTTGACACGGACGCCGACGCGAACATGCTTCGCCTCGTGTCGGAGGCGTACCGCATTCATCTCGCGCATATTTTCGACCCCTACCTTGCCGTGCATACGTCGTCCATCGAGCCGCTCCCCCATCAAATTTCAGCCGTCTACCAGGAGATGATACCGCGCTTGCCGCTGCGCTACATCCTCGCGGACGACCCCGGCGCGGGTAAGACGATCATGACCGGCCTGTTTCTGAAAGAACTGCTGGTGCGCGGCGACCTGAAACGCTGCATGATCGTTTCGCCGGGAAGCCTTGCGGAACAATGGCAGGACGAGCTCTACCGCAAATTTAACCTGCGCTTTGAGATACTCACCAATGACCGCATTGAGTCGGCGGTTACGGGAAATATTTTCACGGAAATAAACCTCTGTATTGTGCGTCTGGACAAACTCTCGCGTAATGAGGACATTCAGGAAAAACTTCGCGTCACGGACTGGGATTTGATAGTATGCGACGAGGCGCACAAGATGTCCGCCACCGTGTGGGGCGGCGACGTCAAATATACAAAGCGCTTTCAGTTGGGCCGTTTGTTGTCCTCCGTAGCAAGACATTTTTTGTTACTGACCGCCACTCCGCACAACGGCAAAGAGGAAGATTTTCAGCTCTTCATGTCGCTCGTCGACCAGGATCGCTTCGAGGGTGCGGCGCGCAGCGGCGGAAAGGCCGTCGACGTGTCCGATGTGATGCGCCGTCTAGTCAAAGAAGAACTGCTGAAATTCGACGGGACGCCCTTATTTCCGGAGCGCGTCGCCTACACGGTCAATTACAACCTGTCTCCGCTTGAAGCGGCTTTGTACGGCGCGGTAACCGAGTATGTGCAGCAGGAATTCAACCGCGCCGACCAATTGAACAACGAGCGCAAAACGACGGTCGGCTTCGCGCTGACCATCCTGCAGCGCCGCCTCGCCTCGTCGCCCGAGGCCATCTACCAATCGCTCCGGCGCAGGCGCGAGCGGCTCGAGAGCCGGCTTACCGAGGAACGCCTCGGCAGGCGCGCCGCGGAGCTTGAGAAACTCGCTAAACTCGCTAAATATTCTTTCGCGTCTTATGACGATTACGACGACGACGACCTGCCATCATCAGAACTGGAGGACTCCGAGGAAAAGGTGGCCGACCAGGCATCCGCCGCGCAGACGGTGGCGGAATTGGAGGGCGAGATAAGAACGCTGAAAAGACTGGAGCGCATGGCGAACGAAGTCCGCGCCAGCGGCGTGGATAGGAAATGGAATGAGCTTTCCAGCCTGCTTCAGGACAACGTCAACATGTTCGGCGCGGACGGGTTGCGGGAAAAACTGATAATCTTCACCGAGCACCGAGACACGCTTCGTTACCTGTCGGACAAAATACGCTCCCTGCTCGGCAGCGACGAAGCTGTCGTCTCCATCCACGGCGGGCTTTTGCGCGACGAGCGGCGCAAAGCCGAGGAACTGTTCAAGCAGGACAAGAAAGTCCGCATTCTCGTTGCCACGGACGCGGCCGGCGAGGGCATCAACCTCCAGCGGGCGCACCTGATGGTCAACTACGACCTGCCGTGGAACCCGAACCGGCTTGAACAGCGTTTTGGCCGTATTCACCGTATCGGCCAGACCGAAGTCTGCCACCTTTGGAACCTCGTTGCAAAAGAAACCCGCGAGGGCATAGTGTTTCAGCGCCTCTTCGAAAAACTGGAGCAGGAGAGGGAAGCCCTCAAAGGCAAAGTATTTGACATCCTCGGCAAGATTACGTTCGACAATCGTTCCCTGCGCGAGCTTATCATAGAAGCCGTGCGCTACGGCAACGATCCGGGGGTGCGGGCGCGGCTGCACGAGGTGGTCGATCACTCGCTTGACCGCGACGCGCTCCGAAAGCTGCTGGAAGAACACGCGCTGACCGGAGATGCGATGGACGCGCATCAGGTGATGGCGATCCGTGAGGACATGGAACGCATGGAAGCGCGCAAACTCCAGCCGCACTTCGTCGAGGCGTTCTTTATAGAGGCGTTCGCGGGCGTCGGCGGTAAGATTCGCTCCCGCGAAAAAGGCCGCTACGAAATAACGTTCGTGCCCTTCGCCGTCCGAAGCCGAGACATGCAAATAGGGTTCGGCGAGCCTGTGCTTTCGCGGTACGAGAGAATTTGCTTTGACAAACAATACGGCAATGAACAAGGCCAGGTTCCGGCGTCGCTTATAGCGCCGGGGCATCCGCTGCTGGAAGCTGTGATAGACCTTGTGCGCGAGCGTAACGCCGATGTGCTTAAACGCGGCGCCGTGTTCGTGGACGACAACGACCCCAATACGGACGCCCGTTTACTGTTTTATATAGAAGACGCCGTTCAGGACGGGTTTATCCTGCCGAACGGCGGTAAGCGCGTCATATCAAAGCACATCCATTTTGTGGAGATTAAGGAAGACGGCGGCGCGGCAAGCGCCGGGTACGCCCCCTATCTCGATTACAGGGCGGCGGACGAAGATGAGCGGAAGGCAATACAAACGTTTGTGCAAAACCGGCAATGGCTGCAAGCAAACGTAGAGGACATAGCGGTAGGCTATGCCATTTCGCAGGTCATTCCTGCCCACGTCGCGGCGGTGCGGGAGCGAAAAATGAAACTTGCGGACAAGACCGCCAAAGCGGTCAAAGAGCGTCTGACCGCCGAGATCCGATACTGGGACTTCCGCGCCGGAGACCTGAAACAAAAGGAAGCGGCGGGGAAGGTCAACGCGAAGCATAATTCTCAGCAGGCCGCCCGCCGCGCCGAAGAACTGGAAGCAAGAATGCAGAAGCGCTTCGCGGAACTGGAGACAGAGAAGCTCATTTCAGCCGCTCCGCCGGTGGTGGTTGGAGGCGCGCTGGTTATCCCGCGAGGATTGCTCGACAAGCTGACGGGCGAGGGTACTGGCACGGAAAAAACTCCCGGCGCGTTTTCGCGGGACGCGGCGGCGCGGCGCGAGATAGAGCTTGCCGCCATGAAGGCCGTGATGGACGTAGAAACGTCGCTGGGCTATATCCCCAGCGACGTGAGCGGCGCGAAATGCGGCTACGACGTGGAGTCGCTGATTCCCGCAGAACTGCGCGGAGATGCCGGCCCATTGCGTTTTATCGAGGTGAAAGGCCGGGCAAAGGGAGCGGACTCCGTGACCGTCACGAAAAATGAAATACTGACCGCGTTCAACAAACCGGAAGAGTACATTCTGGCGATAGTCGAGGTAGACGGGGACAGAACGCAAACTGTATACTTGAAGCGCCCCTTCCGTGAGCGCCCGGATTTTGCCGAAACGAGCAGGAATTATGACATCGCTGAGCTTACGGGCGGCGCGGAAGTTGTGCTGACGCGAGCGACGATTGGATAGCAGGGATGTCGCATAACGGAAAGGAGTTTTCACAATGAGTGATTTCTATGAGATAAAACGGCAATTTTCCAACGGTCTGTGGAAAAAATTTCTCAATAAAATCACACTCAAAAATTTGCGCGGATGGAGCGGGCAGACAGTAGAGTTTCGCTTCCCGGTATGCGCGGTAGCCGGAGAGAATGGCTCCGGGAAAAGCACCGTTCTGAAGGCCGCTGCCTGTGCGTACGACAATAAGCACAGAGGCGCAAAAAAATTTTATCCGGCACTGCTGTTTTTAAGAACGCAATGGGATAACAGCAGTATCCAAGACGCTGAAATCACATATGAAATAACTCATGGAGATAAAAATATTCAGGGGAAATGGAAAAAAACCAATGGCTGGGGCTACTCGCCCAAAGGCAAGCGCCCCGAACGCCAGGTATTTTTTCTTGATATTTCCCGCACTCTTCCACTCGACGCGACGGCGGGATACGCGAAGGTAGCCAAGCTTAACAGCGAGATGGAAGCAGAAGACGTGACGCTATCCGACGACTTATTGCTGGATTTTTCACACATCATGGGAGGAAGTTACTCGCGCGCGCGATTTGTATATCCGCAGTCCCAAAAGGAAGTCGGCCTGTTGACGAATATTTCCGGTGAAATATCTCAATACCATCAAGCGGCCGGGGAAGATGAGCTATTGGACTTCATGCAGATCATCGAAAAAACCCCTGAAACCGCGCTGGTAATTATCGATGAAGTGGAAGCGTCTTTACATCCGAAAGCTCAACGCAGATTCGTCAATTTTCTTTTGAAGCTGGCGCGGCAAAAAAAATTGCAGATCATTCTCTCCACCCATAGCCCTTACATCCTCGAAGAACTGCCTCCTGAAGGGCGAATCCTTATTCAAAGGCTCTCAAATGGAGAAAAAGATATCCAATACAGCGTCAGCGCAAATTACGCAATGGGCTTGATTGACGACGCCAGACACCCTGATTTATATATTTACGTTGAAGACAAAGAATCGGCGACATTGGTCAGAGAAATCATCAACGGAGGAGAAGAATTTTTGCGCAGGATAGAGGTTCGAGCCGTAGGTTCTTCCGACGTTGTCAAAACTCTTGGCCGATTGTGCCGACAAAATAAATTACCGACGAAAGGCCTCGCGATCATCGATGGCGACATGGGGTCGGACACGGAAGATTATTTGGCTTTGCCCACGGATAAGGCGCCGGAGAGGTTTGTGCTTGAAGACTTAAAAAACAATGGATGGCATTACTTGGACAACAGGTTCGGAATGGGAGCCGGAAACTTGTTTTCCATTTTTGACGACGCGTTTACAAATCCCGATCCTCATAAAATTACCGAATATATCGGGGATCGTTTACACAAAAGTAAAGACTATGTATGGAGTATTTTTGTTGAAGAATGGTGTAAACAGTGTCTGAAGCCGGAGGACAAGGACCGGATCGTTTCAGCCGTCAAAAATGCCTTAGCGGAAGTAGACTCAAATGGATAACAAAAAACTCATTGAAGTCGCGCTGCCGGCGGAGGCCCAGCGGCGTGCCCGCGCGTTGGAGCCCAGGACTATATCGCCAATCGACAGCCGGTGTATTGCTCTATTTCCGCCAACTGCTCGCGAAGGGGCGCGTCGACCTCGACGCCCAGTTCCATAACTTGCCGCTCGTTTTCAAACTCCGGTTCTCCCGGCGTCACAACACGCGCAAAACCTTTTGCCGGCTTGATTGCGTGCAGTTCGTCACAAAAGCGGCTTGTCCTTTGCCGGTATTCTTCTATCGGCATCAGCGCCTCGGGCCTGTAAACGATCAGGGAGTGGCCGACGTTTGCGGGAGTCGGGTCATCGTCGTACTGCAGGACCACGTCCGGCCCGAAGGCGCTGCCGGTGGATACTCCGGCCAGATGCTCGATCACAAGCGCCAGCCCCGAGCCCTTATGCCCGGCCATCGGCAGTACAAGCCCATCGAGCGCCGCCTTCGCGTCGGTGGTCATTTTCCCATCCTTATCGATAGCCCAGCCTTCCGGAATCGGCTTGCCCTTTCGCGCCGCCTCTCGTATCTTACCCCTCGCGCCAACAGTAGTGGCTATGTCGAGTATAATGTGAGGCCGTTCCCTGTTAGGCAGCCCGATTGCTATCGGGTTGGTGCCGAAATAAGCCTCCATGCCTCCGTGGGGCGGCATACTGGCGGGCGCGACCGTGGAAACCAGGGAAACAAATCCCCTCTCGGCCGCGATATTACAAAAGTAACCCGCGGCCCCAAAATGGTTGCTGTTTCTTATCCCCGCCAGGG
>WRKN01000047.1 GCA_009778055.1 Synergistaceae bacterium | reverse complement strand
GGATTGAGATCGGGCGTATGAAATTTGGCCAGTTCTTTCTTAAAGAAGTCGCTCAATATTCTCGCGCCTTTATCGTAGCCTTCCAACCCAACTTCCGCTTGTGTTTCGGGGCGGAGGAACGTTTTTCTGACAAACTGCCTGTCTATTTTCAAAGATTCTAGGCAATAGCCCAACAGCGAGGAGCGCGCCGGTATCAAACGCTCCACCTTGAACAGTGCGCTGCCGCGCCTTGCCAGGTATTCGCGCATAATCCACTGCGGCATAAAACCAACCTTATAGCAGCCGATATGCTGATTGGGGATTAAGGCGTATCTGGTGGACAGCGAATTTATTATCTGCTCCAGCAGTAAATTGGCGTGGCTGTCCATTTTCCCCACCGCGAACGGCCAATATGAACCGACGCCTTCGCTTGTCATGCCCACGGATTCTATGATGCTCGGGTTGTTGTGCCCTCTTGGCGCCACCAGCCTCCATAACCACGCAAGCGCGGGCGGAATGATGTGCAGCATACCTAAAATGCCGTAAGTCGGCCGCTCCGCGGTACATGGAGGGGTGCGGACGCCAAAGCTCCGCACGTCAACTTCCACGGGGTCGGACACCACGTTCGGAACCATCCTGCGCGGCAGGATAACTCGCGGGTTAGGGCACGGCTCCCCGTTTGAATCAATCGTATGCTCCCAAGCCAGACAGGTCGCGTTTGCCACCCCCTGGATATTCAGGAAAACAAGCGGTTCGGAAGGCTGTGTGAATATCTTCTCGTGAAAAGGCTCTGTCCCATATTCTTTTATATGGTCGACCCTAAGGAACCAGCCGTCTTCCGCGTCGCGGATTACCAGGCGTTTGCTGCCGTTTTGTATGGTTGGGTGGCACAATACCATGTCGTCCGCGATAGGGCACAGATCGCACGGCTCTCCTATATTGATGTAAAACTTTTCCTGGGTTTTAAGGTTTTCACCAATAAGAACCTTCCCGTCAGGGCCGCGGTGAATGTTTTCGCCCATTTCGCTTTTGCCGCCGCCCGACGCGCCTTCGTGCATAAATACTATTTCATTTTCGTACGGCGTAATAACCTTGACGGCGGAGGCGTGCGCGGTAAGCCAGCCTTCTTTTTCTCCGATGTCGAGCAAAAATCCGTATATTCCCTTTTTGGCGCTTGGCCCCGGGTAAAGGTTATATGAGAACATTTCGTAGATATCCTCCGCGCGGTGGTGCACAACGACCTGCTTACCGTTAAAATGGGTGTGCCTGAAAGGCGGGGCCAAAAAAATTACCGCCCTCGGAGCGAAAACCCCTTCGTAATCGTCGATGTTGATAAAACACTGCAGGCTCGCAAGCCCGCAAGCGAAAAAAGCGGCGTTTCTGGGCGCGATAAGAATCGCGGGATATCCGACGATGCCTCTCCCACCCGCCATAAAAGGGGTAATGATCAACTCCTGATCGGCGAGCCAACTGAAAGTTTCTTCTCTAAGCGAAGAAAAATCTTTGTTATATACGTCATTAAACCTTGGCTTGTCCGAAGGTAAATCATCCGCGACTATAAGGCTGTCAGGGTCTCTCCTTCTCATATAGTCCTCGGTATAATTTACGGCCACGCCGTTTTTGCAGCGTACGACGTTTGCTTCCGTAATTATTGCCCCGTCAACCTCGTAACTGACGTCGAAATGGGTGGCGTAAGGAGTCCCAAGCGCCAAAGAAACAAGGTCGGACCTGTCTTTCGGCACGGTAACACCTTTGCATTTATTGAGGACATTCAAAATATCCTCTGTGAAACTGAATTTGCTGAGTTCCATCGCGATTCTCTCCTTAAAGATTTTTAATCTATCCAGTTTACCACTTGAGCACTGTTCCGCCCCAGGAAAGCCCGACTCCGAATCCCATTATCAAAACCTTATCGCCCTTTTGCAGACGCCCCGAGAGTTCCAGGTCGCGCAGGGCGATTGGTATGGTGCTGCTGACCGTGTTGCCGTAGTTTTCAATGTTGAACACGAACTTCTCATCGGGTATGCAGAGTATGTCGCGGACTTTTTCGAGAAGCATATGGCTGGCCTGGTGCAGGACTACGAATTTTATATCCTCCAGCGAGGTTTCGTTCTTTTTTAGGATTTCGTCGAAACAGAGCGGAGATATCTCAAGCGTGAAGTTCAGAACGCTCGGCCCGTCCATGTAAAGATTCTCCGGCGTCCGGGCGTTGCCCCAGCGGTTTACGGTTTCCTTGCGGGTCTCGGGCGAAGAAGGCTGCGCCCAAGCGCCGGCCGGTATGATCAGCCTGTCCGCCCCGCTGCCGTCCGTTCCCAGAGAAAATTCTCCCACGCCGTCGTGGTCGGAAGCCTCCAGCAGCGTGGCCGCCGCCGCGTCTCCGAAGATGGTCCGGGTGCTCTTGTCCATGGGGTGTATCGTGCGCGTTATGGTTTCCGACGTGATAAGGAGGACTTTTTTCGCCACCCTTCCCGCTATCAGTCCCTTTGCGAGCGCCATGCCGTAAATATAGCCGGAGCAGCCGAGGTTGTAGTCCAAAGCCCCGACGTTTGTTCTCAGCCCAAGGCGGTGCTGCACGATGCAGGACGTCGCCGGCAGGAAATAGTCGGGGCACTCCGTGCAAAGCAGAATAAAATCAATCTCATCGCGGCGAACGCCATGTTCGGAAAACAGCTTTTCCCCCGCGCCCGCCGCCAGGTCGGAGACCAACTCCCCGTCCACCACATGACGCCGCGAAATCCCCGTTTTGCCGTAAATTTTTTCCTCGGTCCACGTCCCGAACTGACGGATCAGCTCCGCGTTGTCCAGAATTTTTTCGGGCAGGTAAACCGATATGGCGCGCACTGCTGCGTTATTCATCGCTTGAACATCCTTTCAGAAATAAATACCAAGTATTATATCTTAGTTATAACGTCAGGTAACATAAGTATTATAACAAAAAAAGCGGTATGGGTCATTCCCGGGCCGCTTTGTGTTATTCTTATGTGCGGACGGCATATGGCAGTCCTTTGATTTTTTAATATGGGAGGTTTTTCGTTATGAGAACCCAGCGTCCGGGATCGGAGTTTCCTCTGTTTAAGCGCGCGGTTATCTGTATCCTCGCGTTGTGGTTTGCGGGGCTTCCCGCAGCTTCCGCCTCGGCCGCCGATTTTGAATTCGAGGGGGAAATAGAGGCGCGGGATTCGGTGTCCCACCTCCTGGCCCACTATGTAGGCGAGTTTACCCCCGAAGAATTCTTTCTGGCTGTGGACGGGCAGCCCGACGCCTCGGGGCGCATAAGAGAGCTGTACATGGACCTCACGGGCGTGCCGGTCGGAGGAGTCAGGCTGGACAAGCTGGTCTTCCGCATGAGCGGCGCGCAGTTCAACCCCCCGTCCGAGTGGCCGTCCGGTGAAATCGAATGTAAGGACGCGCTGCAAATATACGCCTATGCCCTGCTGAAAGAGGATGACGTGAACAGGCATTTGACGGGCGAGACCTTTGGCGACGGCGATCATTGGTCGAACATCTCCATGAAGATATCCCCGTCCGGGCTTTACGCGCGGGGGAACTACTCCGCCAGGATGCTGTTCATTCCCCTGAACATACTGATAGAGGTTGACAGCGGCCTGAAGATCGTCGATAACCGCTCTCTCTGGCTGGATAACTATAAATTGCGCGTCAACAGGCTGGACGTTCCGGGCTACATCACGCGAAAGGCCGTGGAGCAGATACAGCCCTTGCTGGACTTGAACAATTTCCCCCTGCCTCTCAGACTGCACAAAGTCGAGCTGGAAGACGGCCAGGCCGCGCTATCGACCCGAATCCTGCCCAAGCCGCTCGAGGGCGGAATAACATACCATTACCGGGCAGCGACAGAGGCAGAGGCAGAATAAATAGATGTATGGCATAGATCGCAGGCGCTATCTCTGGGTGAGTGTTTCGGCCCTGCTTCAGGGGCTGTTGCTGGGCAAGTACATGTACGCCGATACCGGACTTTTCCTTGCGCTGCCGCTGCCCCTGATCATAATAGTTCCATTTGCGCTCTGGCTGGGGCAGGAGCACTGGGGCAGGAGGCTGATGCGCTTTTTGGGCGCGCTGACTGCCATTCTTTCTGTTTTTTGCGCCTACTGGCTCTGGTCTGTCTGGCCGGCCGACGCGGAAGTTTACTTTCTGCCGCCCCAGAATATGTACTTGACGAGGATATGCGCTGTTGTGTTCATGTTTTTGCCGTTTTTTCAGTGCCGAATCGCCATGTGGAGCTGGCGCGTTCCGTATTCGGAGGTTTTTTTCCAGCTCTGCCGCAACATTTTCCTCCTCTTTCAGGCGGTAATCGTAACGGTAATTTTCTGGGCGCTTTTACTGACGGCGTCGCTTCTTTTCGACATAATAGGGCTTGACTTCGTACCGCACGCTGTGTTCAGCCCGCTTGTGGCGTTTCCCCTGACCAGCCTCACCATAGCTCTCTCTATAACCCTGGCCCTAAAGCATCCCGGCATCGACTCCCTGGGGCGATGGATACTGGCTATCCTCGCGTGGCTCCTGCCCCCTTTCTCAATACTTTCGGTGGTGTTCGTAATAGCGCTGCCTTTTTCCGGACTGAGGCCCCTGTGGGCTACCGGCCAGGCCAGCTCGCTGATGCTGCTTTTGCAGTTGGCCACCATCCTGCTGGCCAACGCGGCATGGCTGGACGGAACGCGCGCGCCGTTTTCAAACAACAAAACGATATCGGCGGCGGCAAAGCTTTCCCTGTTATGCCTGCCCATATACACAGGACTTTGCCTTTACTCGCTCGGCATACGTATTCAGCAATACGGATGGAGCGTGGATCGCGTACAGGCGGCGTTTTTTGTAGTCATGGCCGGTATATGGGGAATTGGATACGCGGGAGCGGTTTTGCTAGACGCCCTCACCCTGCTTCTCAGATGGAGGCAGGAACGTTCCAGGGCCGCCCTGTGGCCTTACGCCATCGGAAAGATCAACACCGTCGCGGCGTTGCTGCTGGCTCTTATAGTTGTGGCAATGAACTCGCCCCTTCTGGACCCGTACCGTCTTTCGGCCAACAACCAGGTTGACCGCCTGCTGGCGGGGCGGGCGAATCCCGAGAGCTTCGATTTTTCGTACCTGCGTTTCAGTTTAGGGCGTTACGGCAGCCTGGCGTTGTCGCGCCTGGCGGATTCGGACGCCGGCGTTATACTCGACCAAGTGTCGGAAGCCCTTTCGCAAGACCCTAAAGAACATTGGGGAAACGTCCGCGACGGCATCGTTTCCGAAAAAGCGCGCAGGGAGATACTGGCGGGCGCCAAAACATACCCCGACGGCCGTGATCTGCCCCAGGCGTTTGTCGACAGTATGGTTCGCCAGTGGGGACGCGCGGACTTTTACTTCCTTCGCGACGTCCGCGGAACTTCCGACCTGGCCTTCTCGTTCAAAAAATTCGGAACCGAAAACGACGATGAATATCTTTTGCTCGTCAAGAGAGGCATGGGCCTGCTGATAGACGTTTCTTCCCCGGAACCCAGGGCGGTCGGCACGGTCTATGGATACCTGAACCCATCCGACATGGAATCCGGAGACGTGGAGGTGCTGGCCCCCAAGTTCAATGACATATGGCTGGGAGACTCGCGTTATCAGATTGTGCCTCGGTAGATATGGCTTACCTGCTGGGAATCGACATAGGCACGTCCGGCGTCAAAGCCGTGCTGATGAGCCGGGAGGGGGAAATACTCGCCCTCTCCCGGCAGGAGTATTCCTTTGACATTCCGAGGGAGGGCTGGGCCGAGCAGGAACCGGAGGTTTGGTGGCGGGCGGTTTGCGCGGCGACGGGGGAGATAACGCGAAAAGCCGGCGTTGCCGTTTCGCGGATTGACGGAATAGGCTTTTCCGGCCAGACGCACGGGCTGGTTCCTTTGGACGCGGATGGGAATCCTGTGCGGAAAGCCATAATCTGGTGCGACCGGCGTTCGACAGATCAGGTGGAGAAAATCAAAAACGCCTTGGGGGCGGAGAGGCTCGGGGCTGTTGCGGGCAGTCCTGCCGCCGCCGGTTTTCAGGCAGTGTCGCTCCTTTGGATGAAGGAAAATGAGAACTCCCTGTATAAAAAAATCCGCTGTGTGCTCCTGCCGAAGGATTACGTTCGTTACCGCCTTACCGGGCGGCTGTCAACGGACGTAACGGACGCGGCGGGAACTTTGGCGCTGGACATACGGAACGCCCGCTGGTCGGAAGAAATTCTGAACAAGCTGGGGCTGGACATAGAACTTTACCCTCCCATTTTTATGCCGGACTCCTCGGCGGGCGCTGTTACTACCAAAGCGGCGCGGAAAACCGGGCTCAAAGAGGGTGTCAGGGTTTTTCACGGCGGGGCCGATCAGGTTATGCAGGCGGTAGGAAACGGCATCATGACTCCCGGACAGGTTTCCGTGAACATCGGCACGGGCGCGCAGGTGCTTTCGCCTTTGGCGTCGCCCGTGTACGACAAGGAGCTGAGAGCGCACACGTTCAACTACTGCCGCCCGGGAAGCTGGTATTTCATGGGGGCGATGCTGGCGGGAGGGCTCTCGCTCTCGTGGCTGCGCGGAAAAATTTTGAAAGGAATGTCCTATCCCGATATGAACGGTTTGGCGGAACAAATTCCCTGTGGCAGCGAGGGGTTGGTGTTCCTGCCGTATCTGGCCGGTGAGCGCACCCCTCACATGGATCCCCACGCAAGAGGCATGTTTTTCGGACTTCAACTGCACCACGGCGCGGGACACCTTATACGCGCGGTGATGGAAGGCGTGGCGTTCTCGCTCAGGGACTGCCTGTCGGTTTTTTATGAAATGGGACAGAACTGCGAGCGAGTGATAGCGTCAGGCGGAGGCGCGAGAAGCAAACTATGGCTTCAAATACAGGCGGACGTGCTGAACCGCCCCGTGTACACGTCGCAAATGGAGGAGCAGGCCTGCGTGGGAGCGGCTATCGCCGCCGGCGTCGGGGCGGGCGTGTATGCCGATTACGCCGAAGCGTGCGCTTCCGCGATACGCTGGAACGACGAACCGCGCCTTCCCATTCGGAAAAACGCCGAACATTACGAGGAATACTACCGGCTGTTCCGCAGCCTGTACTCGTCAAACCGCGATGCCATGCGCGCCTGTTCCCAGCTTCCGGCTTGACCTCGTAATTTAATGGTTCCTGAAATCCAGCCAGTTCTGAAGAATGAGGGCGGCGGCGATTTTGTCCACTTGCTCTTTTCTTTTTTTGCGTGACACGTCGGCCTCCAGCAGGACGCGTTCCGCTATTACCGTCGTGTAACGCTCGTCCCAGGTGTCGAACCGCCTGTCGGGGTAAGCGGCGCGAAGGTCTTCCACGAGACGCGATATTTTTTCCGCCTCGGGGCCGTGGCTTCCGTCCGTGCGGCGCGGCATTCCCAGTAAAACCAGCTCCGGGTCGTAGCGCGCCATACATTCCTCAAGCCTCTCCCGCCACTCCTCCGCCCGCCACACCGCAATCCCCTGGGCGAACAACCCCAGGGGATCCGTGACGGCCGCGCCTATACGCGCCTCTCCGATGTCGAGAGCCAGGACTCGTCTTTTCACAGCCTATAGCCTATTTTATCTGTTCCGTCAGCAACGCTTCGATTTTCGCCGTTACGTCGTCCAGGCGCTCGACGTCTTTGCCGCCGCCCTGGGCCATGTTCGGGCGTCCGCCTCCGCGCCCGCCCAGAAGGGCCGCCGCCTCTTTCACCAAAGCGCCGGAATCAACCCCCATTTTGACCGCCGCGTCGTCCGCCATGACGGTCAGGCGGCAGTCGCCGTCCTCAATGGACGCCATGACCACAACTGTCGGGGAATATCGGCTTTTCGCCTTGTCGCCGACGTCGCGCAGCATCTCCGGCGAGGCCTGGAAGAAACGCCCGGTTTGCAGCGTCATGCCGCTTATCTCCTTTTGGGTGAACACGCTGCCGACGTTCTGGGTAAATTCTTTGAGCCTCATGGCCTGAATCTCTCGCTGCAGGCGGCGCGTTTCGCTCAACAAATCCTCCGTTTTGGCGTGCAGGTTCGACTCGTCGGCGGAGAGCAAACCCGTGAGCCGCGCGGTCATCAGCGACATCCGCTGTATCGTCGCCAGGGCCGTCATGCCGGTAAGAGCTACGATTCGCCGTGTGCCGGAGCCTATGCCTTCATCGCGTATTATCTTAAAAAGCCCTATTTCGCCGGTGGCGCGGACGTGCAGGCCGCCGCAAAGCTCGGTGGAAAAACCCGGAACCGACACCACGCGCACCACGTCGCCGTATTTTTCGTCGAACAGCGCCTTCGCGCCCATATCCCTCGCTTCTTCCATGCTCCGTTCGGAGATCTCTATCGGAACATTAGCGAGAATACGCTCGTTGACGATGTTTTCTATCTCACATATCTGCTCGTGGCTTAGGGGCTCGTGGTGAGTGTAGTCGAAGCGCAGAATCTTATCCGAAACCAGCGACCCCGCTTGGCGGACGTGCCCGCCAAGCACCCGCCCGAGGGCTTCGTGCAGCAGGTGGGTGGATGTATGATTGCGCCGTATGGCGTTGCGCCGGACGTTGTCCACCTCGCCCTCGACCTCCATACCTACCGACAGCCGCCCTGATTTCACGGAAACTCTGTGGATGGTCAGGTTTCCCCTCGGCATAGTGTTAAGCACCTCGGCAGAAACGCCGCTTTTCGTATAAATACGGCCTGTGTCGCCCACCTCTCCCCCGCGCTCCGCGTAAAACGGGGTTACGTCCAGCACCAGTTCACATTCCGCGCCTTTTTTATCGGCCTCGGCCTCGTCCGCCCGCGTCCAGCCATCGTCCGACTCTTTGAGAATCGCCAGAATTTTGCCCGCGCCCCCGCGCCCCGCGGAGTCGGCATAGCCCGTGAATACAGTGGCAGGAAGTTCGTTTCCCAGCTCCGTGTAAATATCCCCGCCGAGGGAGCTTTTCTTTTGCTTGCTGCCGGCTCGCGCGCGCTCCCTCTGGGCTTCCATTGCCTTTTCAAAACCCTCCCTGTCCACGGAGAGTCCCTGTTCCTCGGCCATCTCAAGGGTCAGTTCAAAAGGGAACCCGTACGTATCGTAGAGGGTAAACGCCACTTCGCCAGGCACCACGCCCTTGGCGGCCCTGGCCTCCGTTTCAAAAAGATTCACGCCTTGAATGAGGGTTTTCTCGAAGCGGCTTTCCTCGACTTCGATAATTCGTTCAATAGTGAGCCTGTTGTCGGCCAGTTCGCGGTACGGGTCGCCCATTACATCAATCAGTATGGGGATGTACTCGCGCAGGAAGTCGCCCTCGAACCCCAGCAAGCGCCCGTAGCGCACCGCGCGGCGCAGCAGGCGGCGCAGCACGTAGCCGGGGCCGTCGTTGGCCGGCAGGACACCGTCCGCCAGCATGAACGCCACGGCCCTGACGTGGTCGGCTATAACCCGCGCCGCCATATCATGCTTTCCGTTTTCGCCGTAGCGTATCCCCGCTTTTTTACAAGTATGGGCGATCATTGGCATGAAGAGGTCCGTCTCGTAGTCGGTGTCCACGCCCTGAACGATGGAAGCCAGGCGTTCGAGCCCCATGCCGGTGTCTATGTTGTTGCGCGGCAGGGAGACGAGGGAACCGTCCTTTTGGCGGTCGTACTGCGTGAATACAAGGTTCCATATTTCCATGTAGCGGTCGCAGTCGCAGCCAACGCCGCAAGACGGCGAGCCGCAGCCGTATTTTTCGCCCCTGTCGTAGTAAATTTCCGAACACGGGCCGCAGGGGCCCTGCTCTCCCATGAACCAGTAGTTTTCATCCTGCCCGAAACGGGAAATACGGCTGTCCGGCAGGCCGACCAGACCGTTCCACGCCCTGTAGGCCTCCTCGTCGTCTTTGTAAATGGACGCGTACAGCTTGTCCGGCTCCAGTCCTATGACCTCGGTGAGGAATTCCCATCCCCAGGTGACGGCTTCTTCTTTGAAGTAATTTCCCCAGGCGAAGTTGCCCAGCATCTCAAAAAACGTGTGATGGCGCGCCGTGCGCCCCACGTTTTCGATGTCGTTTGTCCTGACGCATTTTTGAGAAGTGACGGCGTGCGGATGTTCAGGCGGGCGTATCCCCAGGTAGTACGCCTTGAACGGAACCATTCCGGCGATGGTAAACAGTAAGGACGGGTCGTCCGGTATCAGGGAAAAGCTCGGGTAGTGCCGGCTGCCTTTCCCCACCCAAAATTTAATAAATAGCTCGCGTATTTCCTTTCCGCTTCGGCGCTGCATAAAAATGTCTCCTTTTTCAGTTTGCCCCGGAAGTTTATCCCTTCCTGCCGGTTATTTTATCAGAAACGAAAAAGAGAGAGGGAACCTCAAGTCGCCCTCTCTCCTTTTGCGCGTAAATTTGACGTTAAGGCCACGTCTTTCAACAGTTGTTCGTTTCATTTTTGGGAGAGGATGGTCTATTATGTCAATAGGCAAGTAAAAGTGGGCCACTTTTGATGAAAAGGTCAGGGTTCTTTTGTGAAATTATCATCTCCTTTCCGGTTTCGTTTTTGCTGTTGTTGTAGTCTGTAGCTGTTGTTACCAGTTTCGACAATCTCGCAATGGTGTGTCAGACGATCCAGCAGCGCTGTCGTCATTTTGCCGTCGTGGAACACGTGAGACCATTCACCGAACGACAAGTTCGTCGTCACTATCACCGACGTAGTTTCATATAGTTTCGAAAGCGTATGAAACAGGAATTGTCCTCCATTTTTCGAAAACGGCAGATACCCCAGTTCGTCTAAAATGACGCAATCAAAGCGACACAGTTGTTCAGATGTTCGTCCTCCTTTCCCTGACAGCTTTTCTTGCTCCAACAGATTCACAAGGTCCACCGCTCCACAAAAACGCACTTTCTTCTTTTGTCTGAGTAATTCCATGCCGAGCGCGATGGATAAATGCGTCTTCCCCGTTCCAGAGCCACCGACAAAAATCACATTCGTACGAGATTCTGTGAAATCTCCATCGTGTAACCTGCGAATGCGTGCCTCCTCCACCTGCGCTACCGTAAAATCGAAGTACTCCAGTTCCTTCTGAATAGGGAAACGGGCTTGCCCAAGGCGATAGCGCATACTACGAGCGCTACGTTCCGTTGCCTCCGCTTCCAGAAGCGTCAGCAGGAGTTTTTCCGCAGTGTCTCCGCGCTTGTGTCCGACAGCGAACGTTTCATCGTATGCTGAGCGCATTCCTTCCAGGCGCAGGTCTTTCAAACGGTTCAAGATACTCTCGCGCAACATGGCTTGCCTCTTAACAGAACGTCATACACCTTGCAATCTGAACGAGGTTCCTCCAAAATTCTCAATTTGTCGGGTACTGCGATATTCGCAGTTTGCGACTCTTCCGTAAGGCGCGTCAGGAAGTTCAGAATTACACTCTGACTGACGGCCTTCTCTTCAAGTGCCATTTCGCAAGCGATACCAACGGCCTCCAGTCCATATCGCGGTACCGTCGACAAAATAGCGCTCATCTGGCGATCCCAATCTGGATAACGCCGCAGGGCCTCCCACACTTTACGCACAGACTCCGGAAGTTCCCAGTCCAAAAATGGCCGCCCGTTACGCAATGCTCCCGGCTTGCGCTCCAGTAGAGGAAGGTAATGTAACGGATCAAGAACGTAACGTCCCTTTTCAAAGTTCCGTACATGTTCGGCAACAGTTTTTCCATCTACCGCAAATACCAAGCGCTCCGCAAAAATCCTTATCGAAACATGTTTTCCTGCAAAATCGCACGGAATGCTGTAATTAGTCCCGTCGAAGCGCACTAAGCACTGCACGCTGGCGCGCCGTTCCGCCGTCGTGTAGCCTGAAAACAGTGTTTTCTGACGACGCAGATACGGCTTCTCTTCCTCGAAAACCTCAAACACCGTCTTATCTTGAAACTCAGGATGCCGACAGGTGTATGCTAATGCTAACATTTGCTCCTCAAGATGCGCGTTCAATTCTGCAAGATTCTCGAATTTGAGGCACGGAACGAAAACACTCGCCCGGTTTGTGCCGACTTGGTTCTCTACCTGACCCTTCTCCCAACCGGCCGCCGGAGTGCAAGCACATGGCTCGAACAAATAGTGAGACGACAACTGCAAAAACCTCTTGTTGTATTCTCTTTCTTTACCAGGACATATTTCCTGCACTATTGTCTTGGGATTATCGTAAATACCACGTTCACACAATCCTCCGAAGAATTCGTGCGCGCGGATATGAGCTTCCATAACCATCGCTAGTTCCTGACGCTCGAATGCCACGCAAAAACGCATACGGCTGTAACACAAGCGCACTTGCGCTACCTGTAATTTACGCACCACACCTCCTATTTTTACGGTTTCTTCGCTCCAATCGAACTGGAATGCCTCTGCTTTTGCGAACTGCAGCGGAATGTACGCGCTTTTCCGGCTCCGGTGCTCTTCCTTCCATGTCCGGCTGTATCTTCGTACGGCATCGTAGCTACCACTGTACCCCTCGCGCTGTAATTCTTCGTGAATCTTTTTGACTGTGCGGCGACGTTTTGCCGGTAATTCTGCCTCCTGTCTCAGAATCTCAATAAGTCGCTCGATAAACGAGCCCAGGGCTGGATACTGCACCTCCTGTCTTCGGGTGTATTTGAATTCCGTTTCATCGCATGATGCGATTTTTCCAACTGTTGTTCGACTCAGGCGATATTTTTTGGCGACGCTCCGCTGGCTCTCTCCTTTCTCAAGGGCAAGCCTCACTTTTCTTATGGTTTCCACTATAAGCACTCCCTTTGCCTCCCGACTTTAAATGTCGAAAGGCAGTTTCTCATACTGGCCCACTTTTGCTTGCCTATTTCAGAAATACTGGCCTATTTTTGCATGCTTTTTCACAGATTGAGTTCCGGTGAATAAGACGGTAGATGATACACCTCTATCTGGCCCTTATGAGCCGAAAGCCATTTTTTTACCGCCTTACTATGATGTACTCTCAGATTGTCCAGTATCAAAAACACCTTCCGTCCGGCATCTTTCACTAAACGCATCATAAAACCTATCAACACCTTAGCTGTCATCGTCTTTCCATAAAGCATGAACCGTATTCTTCCATTGTTTGATATTGCTGAAATCATGTTGAGCCTTACTTTTTTAACATCTACCAACAACGTTGGCGGTGTTCCTCGTGGGGAAAAACCTCGTTCTCGGTTCGCGTCGTTTTGAATTCCTGTCTCATCTCCCCAGTATATTTCCGCCTTTTCTTTTCTAGCCCTCATGTGGATTTTAGGATAATCCTTTTCCAGCCAACGATTTACTGCCGATCCTTCCTGCGCGTACGCTTTCTTTACAGGTTTTTGTACCGTGAATCCCCAACGTTTCAGATATTCAGAGATAGTTCTCAGCGCAATACGAATACCATATTTATCGTACAAATACATTTGCAGACCTTCTCGCGTCCAAAGAGCAAAAGGGAGATGAAGTTGATCCGGCGTTTTATCGGTGATACCCTTACGTACTTCATTCTCCTGCGTTTCCGAAAGAAGTCGATTGCTTCCGGTCGGACGCCCTTGTTTCTTCGGCTTGAGCGAGCTTGCGCCATGGGTAAGATATTTTTGCCAGATACGACTGACCTGCACAATTCCAAGGCCGACAAGTTCTGAAATTTCCTGCCCTTTCATCCCTTTCTCTTTCAGGCGGATCACTTGTTTGCGCAGTTCATATTTCGTTTCCGCGTTGAGCTTTCGTGCATCGCGTTTCTCTTCATACGTCATACTCTCATTATAACAAATATTTAGCTTGATTTTATGCCGAAGTAATAATAAACGGCGCGAGCCCAAATATGCTGCTTGCGGCTTGCCGACGAATCGTACACATCAAAAACCTCAGCGAAATAGTCGGCCGTAATACGCTCAAAACTGCTGAAACAAAAGCTAAAAGTTCATCATGCAGTGCGCGTTGCCGGTCGGTAAATTGAGATAGCAATGTATATGCGCGCCGGACACAAAAATCTTCAATATCTTGTCTGCGGGTGCGAGTTATCATATTCGCAAAACTGTGCAAAGACTCAACATCATTTATCAATTTTACACGCTGCTCACGATTGATTTCACCGTTTGACAGCGCCGCAACAGCTTGTTTAAATATTGGGTTTGGAACAACTACATTGCGCCAACAATCTGTACCTATTGCTGAACATAGTGCGTTAAGCGCCTCTGTTTCACGGTTTGCACACGCAAGTTGCGCAGCGCCTCGTTGATGTAACCATTTGGTTCAGCCATTGCGTTAAAGGTTGTCTTGTCAATAACAGTATCAGGTTGCAGGAGATTAAGCAATGTAAATAAATCCTCATTGCCGAGCTGGAGTGGAGTCGCGGTCAATAATACTGCGGCGTTCGCGTTTTCACATAAAAACTTAACGGCTTTATACCCTTGCGTATTGCTGTTACGAACATGATGTGCCTCGTCAACTATTACCATATCAAAAAATGGAGTTGGATCAAGATTATAAAATCCTGGCAGGGAGCGGCCTCGCCCCTTTTTTTTTTAGAATGGTAAAAAACCCCCCCGACGACGAAAACGAAAAAACCACG
>WRKN01000046.1 GCA_009778055.1 Synergistaceae bacterium | reverse complement strand
TTCTGAGCGCCTCGGCGCGGGCCTCGTCGGTGTAAATAAGCCCGCTTCTCCAGTAATAATCCGTGCCGGGCGAGTTGAAAAACAGATACAGGCTGTCATCGCCCTCTCCAGGCGCTACCTTGAAAACGGGATTTTCCGGTTCTTCCTTGAAGGACAGGGCGTTTATCCAGACGAATTCTCCCCCCAGCCACGCGCTTCGGCTTGTCTGATCGTAAAGGCCCAGCAGCGGCGCATTTTCCCTCAAAAATTTTCGCGCGGCGGAGAACTCTGGAATTTTTCGCCCGGCCCACCAGTCGTTTTGGATTACAAAAGTTCGGTAGCCGGCGGGCCAATCGTCTGGGAGCGGCTTTTTCAAGTAACGGGCAAGGTCGTTCTGGTCAGGACACTGGGTATTGCGCGTGTCGTCGTAATACAGGCGCATCGCGACGGACAGTGCGTAAAGATCCCCCATGACACGCTGCAGATCCGGGTCCGGTTCTATTATGGCAGCGCGGGCCGGCCCAGCGCATGTTACGGCAACACAGAAAAACAGCGCCAAAATAATTCTGAAAACAAACTTTTTCTTCATTTCATCATACTCCGGTTATTCATATTCCCGCGGGGATTCCTCTCCGCGTAAAGCTCTCAAGGCGCCGCGCGCCAATGCCTCCATCTCGTCTTCGCCGGGATAACGCAGCACCGGCGCGATAAAGGAAACCCTGGAGGCGACTCGCTCACACAGCTTATCACTGTGGGCCAGCCCCCCCGTCAGGACAACCGCGTCCACTTCCCCTTTCAGAACGGCCGCGCAGCGCCCGATCTCCTTTGCTATCTGCAGCGCCATCGCCTCGAATACCAGGGATGCCTGAGCATCCCCGTCCGCTATGCGCCTTTCCACCTCGCGGAGGTCGTTGGTTCCCAGGTGAGCGACCAGTCCGCCTTTACCGTTTATCATTTTCCGGATCTCGGGCATGGCGTACTTGCCGCTGAAACACATGGACACCAGCCCCCCGGTGGGCAGGCTGCCCGAGCGCTCCGGCGACATAGGCCCTTCCCCGTCCAGCGCGTTGTTTACGTCGATAACTCTGCCCTTTTCGTGCGCGCCCACGGAGACCCCGCCGCCCATATGGGCAACGATAAGGTTACAGCCCGTTACGTCTTTTTTCAGTTCTGCCGCGGCCCGGCGAGCCACGGCTTTCTGGTTGAGGGCGTGGAAAATTGATATGCGCGGTATTTCGGGCAGGCCGGAAAAACGCGCTTCATCGGCAAGCTCGTCCACGACGACCGGGTCTACGATGAAGGCGGGAATTTTACCGGCTTCGGCGGCGAAGCGATGGGCCAGAGGAGCGCCCAGATTACTGGCGTGAGCGCCGTACTTCATGCCTCGCAAATCTTCCAGCATAGCCGTGTTCACGCGATATACGCCGCCTTTAACGGGTTTTATCAGGCCCCCGCGCCCGACGACCGCGGAGAAGTCCTTTGGGCTTGCTCCTCTGGTTTCGAGCGCCTTGGTTATTTCGTCAAAGCGAAACTGCTCCTGGTCGCTTAGTCCTGTGACATCGGTATCGTAGCGCTGAGTGTCGTTCCAAAGGCACGATTCGCCATCATATAAAGCTATTTTTGTACTGGTGGATCCAGGGTTGATGGCAAAAATCCTCATGACTTTAAGAATTGTGCGACATCATTACGCCGGCCGCTATGGAAAGCATTTTGGCTCTGGGAGAGTCGGCCCGGCTGGTCAGGATGACGGGGGCGGAAGCTCCGACTATAATACCCGCCGTCTCGTTTTTGGAGAAATAAACTATGGATTTTGCCAGCATATTACCGGCGTCGATGTTGGGAACAATCAACACGTCGGCATTGCCGGCCACCGGCGACGTGATTTTCTTGATCCTCGCGGCTTCCTCGTTGATGGCGTTGTCAAGCGCCAGGGGACCGGCCACCACGCAGTTACCGATCTCCCCGCGCTGGTTCATGAGAGCGAGGGCCTCGGCGTCAAGCGTACAGGGCATGTTCGGGTTAACCACTTCGACGGCCGCCAGGCACGCTACTTTGGGACACTCGACACCCAGCGCCCTGGCGAAGTTCACCGTGTTCTGAAGGATATCCGCCTTCTGTTTCAGGTCAGGGTAAGTATTGAACGCCGCGTCGCTTATAAAGAGAATTTTGCCGTAACCTTCGATTTCGTGGAAATAGCAGTGCGATATGACTTTGCCGCTGCGCAAACCGACCTCCTTGTTCAGCATACCGCGCAGGAAATGGTCGGTGTGAAGCTGCCCCTTCATGTATATGTCCGCCCGCTTGGACGAAACCTCGGTTACTGCCACTATGCCGCATTCCGCCTCGCTTTTCTCGTCGATAATCGTGTAGTCGCCCTCTTTTGCGCCGGCTTCGGCAATGCAGGCCTTTACTTTGTCGGCATTTCCCACCAGGGTGGCCTCTATCAATCCGGCCTTGCGGGCCTCTTCCACAGCCGCTATCAGGCCGGCATCCTCGGCCATCGCCACGGAGATACGCTTCTTGCCCTTGGACGCGCAGAGTTTCTTGGCTTCCTCCACCATTTGCGAAAGCGAACGAATCTGTTCCATTTTTCAACTAACCTCCTGTTGTTAATCTCACTATCTATTCAACCTTACCAAGATTATAGCCTAAATCTTTACGTAGTCGCCGTATCTCTTGGCCTTTTCCTCCCCCGCGAGGACGCGCAGCGCTCCCTGAGCCAGAGCCGGCATCTCGCCCTCGCCCGGATATACGAGGCATGTTGCTATCCATTGGACGCGTTCCTGAATCAGGCGCACAAATTCGGAATCGTGCGCTATGCCGCCCGTGAAAAGCACAGCGTCGGTTTTTTCCCCCATTGAAACCGCCTGAGCTCCGATTTCTTTCGCTATGTGCCAGGCCATGGCGCGGTAAAGCATGGCGGCTTTTTCGTCGCCTTTTTCCATCATTTTTTTGACCTCGCGCATGTCGCTGGTTCCAAGGTGGGCCTTGAGGCCGCCTTGCCCCTCAATCTTGCGTTTGATCTCACGCTCCGTGTACCGGCCGCTCTCACACAAGCGAACCACGTCCCCGACAGGCAACCCGCCGGCGCGCTCCGGCGAGAAGGGGCCGAAATCGTTGACGTTGTTGGTGTCCTCGATACGGCCGCGGCGGTGCGCCGTTATGGATGTCCCGCCGCCCAGATGGACGACCACAACGCAAAGCGCGTCCCACGCCACGTTCAGATCCTTAGCGGCGCGGCGCACCGTGGCTTTGGTGTTGAGGGCGTGCGATGACGAATTTTTTGGCAGTTCCGGCAACCCGGTGACCTTTGCTTCAGGTTTCATTTCATCAACGCAAACCGGGTCTACTATGAACGCCGGAATACCCCGTTCAGACGCCAGAGCGTCGGCCAGAATACCTCCCAGGTTGGAAGCGTGATCCCAGGGCCTGCCAAGTTTCAGCCGTTCCAGAAGGCGCTTGTCTACGATAAAAGTCCCTCCCGGCACGGGGTCTATCATTCCTCCGCGCCCGACCACGGCGTCGAGTTCATGTTCGTCGGGGTGAGCGCTCAGAGCCGCCTTGATTGTCTCAAGCCTGAAATCAAATTGTTCCGTGACAGAACCGAAAGGGGCCAGCTCGTCATTCGAGTGCCGTATGACCTCGCTCCAGAGTTCCGTTTCACCGATGAATTTGGCGATTTTTGTGCTGGTTGATCCCGGGTTGACGCTTAAAACGGCGTACGCCACAGTAGCCTCCCCTCCCGAATTGATTAGTCTTTACTCAAGCCATTCCACTATGCGCTCAAGGTAGAGGGCGGACAATCGCTTTGTAACAGGACCGGGGCGGCCGTCGCCGATGACCTGGGCGCCGACGCGCGCGACCGGCAGAATTTTTTTGACGCTGCCTGTTATAAAGGCTTCGGCGGCTTGAGACAATTCCGTCAGGAGGGGGCAGCGTTCTTCCACGCTCATACCCGCGCGCCGCGCCAAATCTATGACGGCCTGCCGCGTCGTCCCCTTCAGCACCCGCGTCAGGGGCGCGGTTACCAAAGTGTCATTCAGGTACAGAAAAAACGAACTGTGCCCGCTTTCCGTAATTTCTCCGTTCGGGCAGTAAAGTATCTCCGCGTAACCGTCGTTTGCCGACAGAGTAAACACCCTGCGGTAGTCCACGCTTTTGGTAGACGGGTCGTAGCGTTCGTCGTCAATAATGGGTTCGAGCCTGACTCCGTTTTCGTAGGACTCCCGAGACGGGATAATCAACGGTTCATACACGACGAAAAAGCGGGGCTCTGTAAAACCCTTCATTTTGTTGAAGACGTCTCCGCCTGAGAGATACACTTTTATAAGCAGCTCCTCGTCAAGCGTTTTAACGCCTTCCATAATAATGTCGCGCATCTCCGGTAAGCTCATGGGCGGGGTGATGTAAGCGCTTTTAGCCCCGGCGAGCAGCCGTTCCAGATGCGGGGTCAGCATGAGAGGGCGCTTTTGGTAGGTGCTGATGGATTCAAATATGCCTACGCCACGCTGAATGAGCAGATCCGAAACCGGCAGTGCCGCTTCCTCCGGCAAAACAAATTTTCCATTTAGGTAACACAGCCTGATGCTCAATACAAAATCCCTCGCTTAAGTCGAATTACCTTTATGGTATCATTAACTGCTGTTTTTGAGCAAATAAGATATTGTAAGGAGTGGTGTTGTTCTTATGTTGAAAATTTTTGCGGCCTTTATTGCCGGGACATGCCTGTTTTTGACCGGAGCGGGCAGAGCGTGCGCCGCCGAGCGCCCTACAGCCGTGTTTGAAACGTCGATGGGTTCGTTCAAAGTGGAGCTTCTGACAGACCTGGCTCCCCAAACAGCGCAAAATTTCATCGATTTGTCGAAAAAAAATTTCTATGACGGGGTAATCTTTCACAGAGTTATCGACGGGTTCATGATACAGGGGGGAGATCCGACCGGAACCGGCAGAGGAGGCCCCGGCTACACTATTCCTGACGAGTTCGGGCCGGGGCTTAAGCACGACAAACCCGGTATCCTTTCGATGGCGAATGCCGGGCCCAACACGGGAGGTTCGCAGTTTTTCATCACCCTTGCGCCGACGCCGTGGCTGGACGGCAAGCACGCCATCTTCGGAACGGTGATAGAGGGCATGGGCGTCGTGAGCGCGATAGGCAGCACGGAAACCGGCCCTGGCGACATGCCTGTCGCGGAAGTCACCATCAAAGCAATAACAATTGAAGAGAACGGCGCGGCTGAAAACTGAAATTGAGCGAACCCGTAAATTCCCTGTGGCGCGAGCCTATCGCAAAATCCCTGCGCCGTTCGGTCGGGCGGGCTATAGGGGATTTTTCGATGATAAAGGAGGGGGACAGGATTCTTTTGGGTCTTTCCGGAGGGAAGGACAGCCTGATTCTCCTCCACGCGCTTTCGGAGTTACGCAGGCGCAGCCCGGCTCGGTTTAACCTTTCCGCTTGCACGGTTGCCCTGACCGGGATGGACGCCGCGCGCCTCGAAAGTTACTGTCGCGTGCGCGATGTGCGGCATATAGTCCTGCGCCACCCCATAATCGAGATTATAGAGGGTAGAAATGAGCGTTCGCCTTGCAGTTTTTGCGCCAACATGAGGCGCGGCCTGCTCAATACCCAGGCGCGGGAAGACGGCTTCAACAAACTGGCTCTGGGGCACAACATAGACGACGCGGTGGAGACGTTTTTTATGAACGTCTTCCGCGCCGGGCGGGCAAGGAGTTTCCGCCCCAAGTTTTTGCAGGACAGGTCGAACATAGAGGTGATACGTCCGCTGGTATACACAAGCGAGGCTTCCATAGCGAATGAGGCCCGCAGGCTGGAATTGCCCATTCTTCCGAGCGAGTGCCCCTACGCGGGCAAAACGGAGCGTCAGCGCACAAAAGAAATGCTGGCCGGATTCAAAGCGAAGTTCCCGGATATATTCTCCAACGTAGTCAACGCCTTAAAAACCATTGATTCCTCAGATCGGTGGCATGTGGAGAAAAGCTCAGAACCTGTTACCCGTTAAAGCGCGGCGGCCTTCGTCCTGACGGGAACGTGTCCTCAACTTCTCTATATCCTGCATTACGCGTTCCCTCTCTTTTGGGTGAACCTTAAGCGAACTCAAAAGCGGCATGAAGTCGTCTTCGAGTTTGTTGAGTTCCGCCTGTACGCCGGGCATGGTTCGTCCCATGCGCTTGAAGCTGTCTACCACGCTGTCGGCCAGCAGCAACCCTATCGCGGCCAACGTCTGCCGCTGTTCGGCCAGCGTTTCCATCAGCTCGTCGTCATCTTCCTTCCCGTAGTAAGTCAGCTCGGACATAGCGAAAAACAAAAACGTAGCGGTGAGGGCCAGCATGGCAGCGCCGGCCATGAAGCGCTCAAGATAAAAAAGATTGCCCGTAGTGGCCCCGCCTATCATCCCCGCGCAGAACAACAAGCCCCTGGTAAATTGACTAAGCGTCATAAAACCCTCCACGTAACACTGAATTCGACACGAAAGCTACAGAGCCAGAAAACGTCCGCGCCTCGAACGCCCTTTGAACTCCCCGTCCAGGAAAATCGGTTCGCCCCTCGAAATCGTCGCGAATATATTTCCCTGCAAAGCCATCCCTTCGTAAGGCGAAAAACCGCTCTTTGAGCGCAGCCCGGACGCTTTCACCGTCCATTCGGCCTTCGGGTCGATGACCGCGATGTCGGCGTCCGCTCCCGGCATCAGATTCCCTTTGCGCGGGTATAGCCCGTACAATTTGGCCGCCGCCGTCGAGGTCAGATCCACAAGGTCGGAAAGCGAAAAGCGCCCCTTCATCACACCCTCGGAGTAAGCCAGAGGCAGAAGCAGTTCCACGCCTGGAAGGCCGTAAGGAAGTTTGTCGAAGCGCCCTCGCCAGGCTTTTTGTTCGTTTGTGAACGGGCAGTGGTCGGTGGCCAGGAAAGAAACGTCTTTCCTGGCTAGCGCATCCCACAAAGCCTCCTGGTCGGCAGCGGTTCTCAACGCCGGGGCGGCGGAAAAAAAGCGCGCGTCTTCCCGCAAATACGCCTCGTCGGTCAGCAAAAGATATTGAGGACAGGTCTCGGCGGTGATGTCCGTACCGTCTTCTCTGGCTTTCATAAGTTCTCTCAAACCCAACCGTGAACTCAGGTGAACGATATGAACCCGAGCGCCCGCGCTGCGCGCCAGCCATGCCACGGAAGCGACGGCGGACGCCTCGCACAAATCAGGCCGTGAAACTCCGAGCGCCGTCATGCCGGACTTGCGTTCCTCCGGCATTTTATCCAAAATCGCCTTAATTATCTCCTCGTCCTCGGCGTGCACGATGGCTAAAGCGTCGAGTTCAGCCAGAACGCGCATGGACTCCAGTAACTGCCCGTTGTCGGCGCGGCGGCCGGAAGACGCGTAAGCCGTGAAAAACTTGAAGCTGCGGACGCCCATTTCCGCAACGGTACGTATATCGTCCAGGCGGGCCGGAGTCCACCCTACAACTTCAGCGTGAAACGCATAGTCAATAAACGAATCCCCGGCGGCGGCCAGGCGCTTTTCAAGGTCTTCCGCCATCGTAGATTCACGCGAGCCGACCGTAAAGTCGATGATCGTCGTTACACCGCCGGACGCCGCCGCCATCGTACCGGACGCGAAATCGTCACAGGAACGCTCTCCCCCTTGTACGGGGAGAGCCATGTGGACATGAGGGTCTATCGCGCCGGGTAAAACAACCATTCCCGACACGTCCAGAATTTTATCCGCGCTCAATTCCCGCCCGACAGCGGCGATTTTTTCGCCCAGTATGGCTAAATCTCCCTCGAAAACGTCGTCCTGGGTTACGATTGTCCCGCCTTTTAAAGCCAGGTCGTACATAAGCAGTTATCCTCCAAGGTCACTCTCTCACGACAAATTATACAGTAACCATGCAAGCAGGTCCGCTGTTTCCTAAAACACAAAAACCCCCGCCGCAGCGGGGGTTTCTAGATATCTATAAAAGGCCTGAAAACTTGTAAATTCCTGAATTGGCTCCACGACCAGGACGTAAAATTGGTATACAATGTAGCTATATAGCAGCGTTATAAAATAGAGCTGTCTTTTTGTGTCCCAAAATGTGACCACTTCCGTTCTTGGTTGAGTATCGGTCCATAAAGGAATCGAACCCGTTACCATTATTATTCAGATAAAAGTCCAAGGAGGTTATCTCCAGCCAACTCATGCAATACGTTTGAAGTACAATCTGAATCCCAAAACTTGAAGAATCTTCGCCAATGTGTCCACCTTTGGGCTACTCCTGCCAGATAAGGCATTATAAAGCGCCTGTCTCGAAAAGCCGGTTTGCTGTGAAAGCGCCGTCCAACCTTTGGCTTTGGCTGCCTGACGCAAAGTAAACAACAAATAGCGTATATCCCCCGTCTTTTCGTAATCTTCCAGTTCGCTCTGTATGCTACGTTGAAGAAATTGCTCATTTTCTTGGAATAGCTGTACTTCAGTTTCGTCCCAACCCGGCAGCGTCTCGGCGTACGCAATCAATTCTTCTTCATCATTATTTCTCTGTCTCGGCATTTTACTTTCCTCCCGCCTTGGCTTGGAGCTTGAAGTCTTTCCAATAGAGCTTTGCCCTCGTCACATCTTCGTCCTGTGTATTCTTATCGCCGCCGCAAAACAACAAAACCACAATGCCGCCTATTTCTGAAAAATAAATTCTTACTCCTGAGCGAAAACGCAGTTCCAATACACCTTCCCCGACAGATTTGCAATCTCCGTAATTTCCCAGCTTCACTCTGTTCAGTCTGCTACGTATATCGTCCTTCGTTGTAAGGTTGCGCAAAGAGTCAAACCAATGAAGAAAAGGTATTTTCCCTTCTATCGTCCGGTAGTATTTAATCCGCCTTGATTTGCTTTCCATTTCACCGACTCTTGCCTCCCAAAAACCTTTATGTTTAGTGTAAATTTTACTTGACATGTTGTCAAGGTGGGCTACACCCACTGCACAAAACAGGCAACACGTTGTTTGATCTCTTCGCGCCTGTCCGCTGGAACTGAAGGGTAATAGAAAAACCCGCTTCGCAGCGGGCTTTTTATATCGCGTTAGGCTTCCTTATATTTAAAATTGGCTCCACGACCAGGACTCGAACCTGGAACCTAGTGGTTAACAGCCACCCGCTCTGCCGATTGAGCTATCGTGGAATGCTTCATAAATACATCAGCCATTATACTCGGGCTTACGTTTATGTCAACTACATTAGGAAAGTTCCGAGCGAAGCGTCACATACTATCCTGCATACATAACAGCCGGACAAGGGTTTATAATGATATACTGACTACTGCGCGAGAGGCTTTTAATTAATTTTGTTTGGGCGCCCTTGCTGGAGGACACAATGCGCAAAGACGTTGTTTTGATAACGAACAACCCTTGTTTTCAGCAATTGATTGAACCGCCGCGCCTTACGTTTCTTCACGGTACGTCCCTGGACGTCCTGACAACTGCGCGTGACGCGGTTCACCTGGGAAGCGAGTTATTGACGCACCCTCTTTACGGTAATTTACGCCCCAGCCAGCAGCCCTTCCGTTCCATTCTCCTGAAAAACCCTCAGCCCCCCCAGCGCGAAGGGGGGAAATTTGTTTTCCCTGCTTATCTCGAGTCAATTTCCGCGATCGAAGACGCCGTCCTCCTGTACGCCGGTTACGGCAGCCGTCTGCTCGCGCCGGAGTCTTTGACGGACGCGGCGCGCGAGGACTGCGCTTTTGTGGATTCCGAACTGATGCGGGATAGTTTGACGTTATATGGACTGATGAGGAGGTGAGAAAGTATGCCGATTGATTTGAACAAGGAAAATTGTGATGCCGAAGTGAAGGAAAGCGCGCTGCCCGTCGTTGTTGACTTTTGGAGCCCGTCCTGCGGCCCCTGTATGGCGTTTATGCCGAAATTTCTCGAAATAGTCGAGAAGTACGAGGGCAAGGTAAAATTCTGCAAGGTCGATACCTCGCAGAACAAACGCGTGGCGATTAACTTCAAGGTAATGAGTATTCCCACCCTGCTGTTCTGGAAAGACGGCGTCGAGCTGGCGAGACTCGTCGGGGGCGACGTAACGACGGAGAGCGTCACGGGGAAGGTCGAGGAAATGATCGCGTAACGTTTCGCGGCGGAAAATTCTATTGAGGAGGGATGGCATTGAGACTTGAGCTTCACAAAGTGTTTGTGAAAAAACTGGCGTTTGGCGACAAAACCGGCGTTTTTGACGGGGCCGGCGGAACTCTGACCATCGACAAGCAAGAGCTGCTGGCCCTTATCTCGGAAGATGAGAACCTGGGCAAAAACTTGGACGTCGATATCGCCATGCCCGGGGAGAGCGTTCGTATCGTGCCGGTCAAGGACGTGATCGAGCCGCGCTGGAAAATCGAAGGCGGCGGGCAGGTCTTTCCCGGTATTCTCTCCGGCGTGGAAACCGTGGGAGAGGGAAAGACCCTCGTTCTGAGCGGAGCCGCCGTCGTCACGGCGGGCAGGATAGTGCGGTTCCAGGAGGGTATCATCGACATGTCCGGCCCCGGAGCGGAGTACACCCCGTATTCCAGGACGTGCAACGTCGTGCTTTTGCTTGAGCCCTCCAACCCGGACATGGACAAGCACGACTACGAAACCGCCTGCCGCGAGGCCGGCCTCAAGGCCGCCGCTTACCTGGCGCGTTGCTGCGCCGACGCGGGGGTCAAGGCGGATCAGGTGGACGCTCTGGAGCACGCCAACGTCCGCGACGCTATGGGAGCGCACCCTGGGCTCCCCAAAGTCGGGTACCTCTACATGCTTCAGACTCAGGGGCTCCTGCACGACACGTACCTTTACGGCGTGGACGTGAAGAAAATCCTGCCGACCATCCTGTCGCCGCTGGAGGCGATGGACGGCGCTATCGTCTCGGGCAACTGCGTTTCGGCCTGCGACAAAAACAGCACGTACTCTCACCAGAACAACCCGGTCATCGCGAACATGATCAAGCGCCACGGAAAGGACTTCAACTTCGTTACCTGCATAATAACGAACGAGAACGTCACCTTGGCGGACAAGCGCAGAAGCTCCAGCTACGCCGTCAAGCTCGCCTCCATGTTCGGGCTGGACGGAATCGTCATCACGGAAGAAGGCTTCGGTAACCCCGACGCCGACCTTATCATGAACTGCTGGAAGGCCGAAAGGCTCGGCATAAAGACGGCGCTTCTCACCGACGAGTACGCGGGGCGGGACGGGGCGAGCCAGTCCCTGGCCGACTCCTGTGTCGAGGGCAGCGCCTGCGTCACAGCCGGCAACGCCAACGAAGTGTTGACTCTGCCGCCCATGAAAAAGGTTCTCGGCTTCGACGCCGAGGCCAACGTAATCGCGGGCGGATGGCAGGGGTCTTTGGCTCAGGACGGCTCCATTACGGTGGAGCTTCAGGCTATAACCGGAGCGACCAGCGAGCTTGGCTTTACGAAGCTGGGGGCTTATACGATTTAGAGACAAAAACAGCCAAAGGGCCTTGGCCCTTTGGAATCCCATTATTTAGGAGGTGTTCAAACATGAGTAAACTGGCGGGTAAGAAACTTCTTATACTTGGGGAGCGCGACGGCGTTCCAGGGCCGTCTATGGAGGCGTGTTTGAAGAACAGCGGGGCCGAAATTCTGTTTTCGGTTACCGAGTGCTTTGTCTGAACCGCCGCGGGAGCGATGGATCTGCAAAATCAGCAGCGTATAAAGGACGCTGCCGAGAAGTTCGGAACCGACTGCGTAGTGGTTCTCGGCTCTTCCGACGCCGAAGGCGCGGAGATTTACGCCGAGACCGTAAGCAATGGCGATCCGACGTTCGCGGGCCCTCTCGCCGGAGTCTCGTTGGGACTCCCCGTATATCACGTTTTCGATCAGACAATACGCGACGAATGCGATTCCACAGCCTGGGAAGAGCAAATCAGCATGATGGAGATGGTTTTGGACCCGGACGCCCTGGCCGTTGCGGTCAAAGGCATCCGCGACCAATACAGCAAAGACGTCCTTTAACGGAAAGGTGGGAAAACTTTGGCTTACCGCGTCGTACATTACATTAACCAGTTCTATGGCGGTATAGGCGGCGAAGAAAAGGCCGACATTCCGCCCGAGATTCGTGATGGAATAGTCGGGCCGGGCGCGGCTTTGAAGGCGGCGTTCGGCGCCGACGCCGATATCGTGGCGACGGTTATCTGCGGCGACTCCTACTATGCCTCGAACATTGAAAAGGCCAGCGGCGAGATCATAGAGATGATCAAGAAACACAACCCCGACGCCTTCATCGCCGGGCCGGCCTTCAACGCGGGCCGTTACGGCACCGCCTGCGGCGGGATGTGCGAGGCCGTGTCCAAGCAGCTGAACATTCCGGTTGTCAGCGGCATGTACCCGGAAAATCCAGGGGTGGAGCTTTACAAAAAATCCGCTTACATAATCGAAACCCCGGACAGCGCCGCGGGGATGAAGACGGCCGCGCCGGCTATGGCGAAGCTGCTTTTGAAGCTCCTGAAAAAAGAGCCGGTGGGAACGCCGAAGGAAGAGGGCTACATCGAGCGCGGGATTCGCAAAAACAAGTTCTACGAAAAACTGGCGGCCGAACGCTGCGTCGATATGTTCGTGGCCAAGCTTAAGGGAGAGCCCTTCGAGACGGAGTACAAAATGCCCGTATTCGACCGCGTGCCGCCTCAGCCCGCCGTCAAGGACATGAAGAACGCCGTCGTGGCGCTGGTAACGTCAGGCGGAATCTGCCCCAAGGGGAACCCCGACCACATCGAGGCGTCCAGCGCCAGCAAATACGGCGAATACGACATTTCAGGGGTCATGGACCTCACGGCGGTCAAATTCTGCACGGCCCACGGCGGCTACGACGCCACCTACGCCGACAGGGACGCGGACGTGGTATTGCCGGTGGACGTCCTGCGCGACATGGAGAAAGAGGGCGTCTTCAAGAAACTTCACAACAAGTTCTACTCCACCGTGGGCAATGGAACGGCCGTCGCCAGCTCCAAGCGGTTCGGCGCCGAAATAGTCGACAAGCTGGTCGAGGATGGAGTCACGGCCGTCATCCTCACCTCGACATGAGGCACATGCACTCGTTGCGGCGCAACGATTGTGAAGGAAATCGAACGCAAACTCCCAGTAGCGCATGTGTGCACCATAGTACCCATTTCGCAGACCGTCGGCGCCAATCGGATTATCCCGGCAATAGCAATTCCCCACCCCCTCGGCGATCCCAGCCGAACACCGGAAGAGGAGAAAGTCATACGCAGACGTCTCGTCGAAAAGGCCCTGGCGGCCCTGCAGACGGAGATCGAGGAGCAGACTGTTTTCGTGGATTGAGTTTGCCAGTGCATGTCGAGGCCCGGGTCCTGCCTGGGCCTTTACTTCCAACAACTTGAAGGAGGACATTATATCGATGTCTAGCGTGGGAATTAAAGGCTATTCCTACTGTTTGAATCACGTTCCGGAACTGGGGCGGCGTTATGGCTCCACCCCATTCGTGGAGCACGAAACCAAAGGCGAAACCGACTTCCTCAAAAATCTGCCCAAGCACATCCAGACCTACGACAAAGCCGTGCGGTACGCACCGAACCAGGCCTACATCGGAGGGATAAGCTACGAAGAATTCGAGTCCGCCAAAACCCCGTGGATCGAGAACTATCTGGAAAACGCCACTCGCTTTGGCAAGTACGGCGAGATCATGCCGGAGGACGAATTCCTGGGGCTCATGGCACTGTGCGACGTCTTCGATCTGGTATGGCTGGAAAAATCCTTCGCCGAGGACGTCAAGGGGAAATTATCGAAGAGCCCGGTCATAACCGCGTCCATTATCGCCAGGCTGAAGGCCGCCCACGATCTGAGCGAGATCGAGTCCGAGATCGAGGACAAGAAGGCCCTTCCCCTCAAACACGGCGGAAAACTTGTCGGCTGTGTCCGCAGCGGACACGAGGTCGACGACTGCCTCTTCGCCCACGTCCTGATGGAAAACCTCGCCTCCAAGGCGGGAGGAGTTCTGGCGCTCCTCCACCTTCTGAAGAACACCGGAATGAAGCCGGAAGAAGTCGACTTCGTGGTCGAGTGCTCCGAGGAGGGCGCGGGCGACATGAATCAGCGGGCCGGATGCAATTTCGCCAAGTCAATAGCCGAGTCGGCGGGCTGTGTCAACGTATCCGGATTCGACGTGCGCAATTTCTGCGCCGCCCCGGTCAACGCGATCATCGCCGGCGCTTCGATGGTCGCCGCCGGCGCGCGCAAGAACTGCGTCGTCCTGGCGGGCGGCTCTATACCGAAGCTTTACATGAACAGCCGCGACCACGTCAAAAAGGGACTTACGGCCCTCGAGGACTGCCAGGGGAGCTTTGCCGTTCTGCTCGTTCCAGATGACGGAGCAAACCCGGTTATCCGCCTGGACGCCCTGGGCAAGCACGCGGTCGGCACCGGCTCGGCTCCGCAGGCCGTGACCACCGCCCTGATTCACGATCCGCTTTCGGCCCAGGGGCTTTCCTTCAAAGACGTCGATAAATACGCGGCCGAGCTTCAAAACCCGGAGATCACGCTTCCCGCCGGCGCCGGCGACGTCCCTCACGCGAACATCAAGATGACCGCCGCCCTGGCCGTGATGAAAAAAGCCATCGAAAAGAGCGA
>WRKN01000045.1 GCA_009778055.1 Synergistaceae bacterium | reverse complement strand
TATAGCGCGAACGCTGACCATGGGCGACGCCGAACTGGAAGCCCTCACTATAGCGTATTTCACGCCTATTGTCTTTGTGGGGCCGATCATTATGTTCACCATGGGAATGGCGCAGTTCATGCGGGCCGACGGGCATCCGCGCGCGTCGGCCCTGGTGGTTGTAATCGCCAACATAGTCAACTTGGTGTTGGATTATGTCTTCCTGAAGTGGCTGCAACTCGGCATCGCCAGCGCGGGCCTTGCCACTGTGCTGGGCTATGTCGTCGGGGCGCTGGCGCTGCTGCCCTGGCTGCGGTCAACCGCGCGCGGTTTTCGGCTTGCGCTTCCCTCCCGAAAAGATTTTCGTTATCTCGTCGACGTCACGCGAGTGGGAATGCCGCTGGCGTTGACGGAGGGAACCAGTTTTCTGCGCACACTCATATTGAACGGGATGATAGTGTTCTGGCATGGCGGCCTTGGCATGGCGGTCATGACCGTGTGTATGCACTCTATGATACTGACCTACATGTTCGTAGGCGGAACCGCCGACGCCGTCCTGCCCATAGTGGGGACGCTATACGGAGAACGGGATTATTTCGGGGTTCGCAGCGCCATGCGCGACTCCACGCGCTTTTTGATCCTGTCCTGTACCGTCATTGCGGCGCTGCTGATCGCTTTCCCGGCTCAGGTGGGGCGGCTGTACGGAATCCGTTCCCCGGAGGGGATGGCCCTTCTTGTCCCGGCGCTGCGCCTTTACGCCCTCAGCCTGCCTTTTCATGGATTCAATCAAATTCTCCAGAGTTTTTATCAAAGCACCGGACGCGAAAAACTGGCCTCCGTCATGGCTGTCCTCGATGGTTTTGTCTTTGTCGTGATTTTCGCGCTGCTTCTCGCGCCTCGGCATTTGGGCGGGGTCCCGCTGTTGTGGCTGTCTTTTTCCCTTTCGGGTCTGTCGACCACCGGGTTTGTATACGCCGCCGGCGTTTTTTTGAGAAAGGACAAGAGAGTGTCGAAACCCGGAGTTCTTTTGCTCAGGGAGGAGAAGGAGCCGGGAGCTGCCTGGGATGTCACCATTCCCGCGACGACCGCCGCCGCTGTCGGCCTGTCCGAAAAAATTATCGGCTTCTGCACAGCCAACGGCGTTCATGCCTCCGACGCCGGCCGCCTGGGAATAGCGGCGGAGGAGATGGCCGTCAACACGGCGCTGTATTCCGGCAAAACTTTGCAGCATATCGACGTGCTGGTCCGCTGCGCTGAAGAGGCCCTGATCCTTCGCCTGAGAGACGACGGCGCCGCCTTCGACCCCACGACGTACGCCTCTCACGAGGAGGGTTCCGGTTTCATTACGGAGGGTATCCGCCTGGTGAAACAACTGGCGACGAATGTGTTCTACGCGAGGCAGCTTGGTTTCAACGTAACTATTGTCACGCTGCCGCGAAGAACTGCAAATTGCTAGGGAATATCTGTACCTGGTACGCGGGCATGTCCCTGGAGACGCCTGCGGAACGCGTTCCATGAAGTCAGGAACCATGCCGCTTCAAGTGGTATCATAAGCGCGAGGGCTATGTTTGACGACAGAAGCTCCTCGGAGTTAGCCCGCAGGGAGTCCACCGCTATCCGCATGATCGAATAAAAAATCAGCCCCAGGGGCATAAGCACGGGGCGCGGGGGGGGGTGTCCCTGTCCGCGCCGGATGAACCATTTCTCGATGAAAATGAGCGCCGACAAGATTAAGGCGGCCGAAAGCGAATAATAAATCTGCGTCGCGTGCCTGGTCACCGACGGCGCGTCATAGGGGAAATGAAGCGCCAGCGGGAACGCGCTTTCAACGCCGGCGCAGCAGCCTGCCAGGAAACATCCCATACGCCCCAGGGCTATGGCCGAAAAGGCCGGAATAATCGCCGCTTCGCACAGAGCGAAGAACGATACCCCGCCGCTGCGCCGGCATATCACAAGCGTAACGGCAATAGCCCCCAAAATGGCGCCCTTCTCGGAAAGCCCGCCTGCGTTAACGTCGAAAATCAGAGACGGGTTGTTCCAGTAATCAGAAAAATTCCAAATATAATCTACGGAGGACGCGCCAAGCAACATTCCCAGGAAGCCCCAGGCTATTACCCTCCGCCCTTCGCCGTCGTCGATTCCATAAAGAGCCATGCGCCCGATTGTCCAGCGCAAAGCCAAAGACAACGCCGCGAACCAGACCACATAGTAAGTATCAATCGGAATGTTTCCGATACGGAATAAAACCGGGAACAAATAAATATTCCTCTTACCGCCGGTAACGGACTCGCGCCCGTCCGCTTTCCATACGGTCCGCCGCTTTTAATTTGGGCATTATGACCACTTTGCGGTCAGGGGATTCCCCAACCGATTGCGTTTCCACGTCGGCGCGGTCTTTCAGCGTCGTGTGGATCACCCAGCGTTCCCAACTGAGCATAGGCTCAAGACGCAACGGCGCGCCGCGCTCTATGACTTTCCGCGCCGAGGCTTCCGCCAGGCGTTCCAGGCTTCGCGTGCGGCGCTCTCTGTATCCTCCGGAGTCCAGCCTGATTCTGGGTTCTTCCTTCAGGGGGCGCAGCGCCAGATTCAGCAGGTACTCCATCGCTTTCAGCCCGTCGCCGTGGCGTCCGACGATAATATCCGAGTCAGGCCCTTCGAGAGTTATCATGTATTCATTGTCCTGGAGGCATGGCGTCATTTTGAGTCCCATAAGCTCAAACGTTTCGGATAAAAAAGCGCGGCTTTTGAGCAGCAACAGGGGCTTTTGGGGTTCTATCCGCACTTTCAGCTTCCTGCCGAACAGCCCGAAAAAACTCTTTTCCTCGTTTACTACCTCCGCTTTCAAATCGTCTGACGGTACGCCCCATTTTTGGGAGGCTTGACTCAAAGCGTCCTCTATCGACGCCGTCTCAAAAACAAGATGCATGTCATTTTCCACGGTTTTTTACCTCTTTTCGTTATCCCGCTTCTTTATGCGTGGGCTTTTCCTGCAACAAAACGGGTTTTTTCTGCATCTCCACACTTGTTTTGCGCATGACAAATACCTGAGACACCACTCCGATTAAAGACGAAACACCCCAGTAAAGCAGCACGCCGCCGGGAAGGCTAACGCATATAAAGGTCATAAACAAAGGCATGAACCAGTTCATCATCGCCATTTGGGGGTTGCCGGACGACGCGAGGCGCTGCTGGTACCACGTCAAAAAGGAGATTACCATTAAAAGCACGGTGTTGGGCAGCCACATCCCCATGTTGGAGAACAAAAGCGGCAGGTTTGTCATGGCGGAAAAAATTACCACCATAAACCCTAACTGCGGGTTGAGAATATAATGTCCTGTCGCCTCGTTCAGCACCTTGATTGGAATCTTCTCAAACGTGGCCGGGTCCACCAGGTTAATGGCCTCCGCGATCATCGTCAGAATCGAGCCGTCAAGGTGGATAGTCAGAAACGTCGCGTTTGGGAAACCGTGCCTTGACAGCACGTTGTAAAGCAGGATGAATATGGGAAGCTGTATCAGCAACGGCAAGCAGCCGGAAGCCGGGTTGACGTTGTTTTCTTTGTAGAGTTCCATGACCTTTTTGCTCTGCGTTTCTTTGTCTTCGGCGTATTTTTCCTGTATAACTTTCATGCGGGGCTGCAGTTCCTGCATCTTTTTCATGCTGTCCATCTGCTTTTTGGTAAGAGGATGCATCGCAAGCCTCACCAGAAGCGTAAGGCCAATGATAGCAAGCCCCCACGAATTTGTTATGCCGTGTATCCACGTCAAAATCCACATCAGGCCGTCCCCGGCCATTCTCCACAAAGCTCCCAAAAAAGTCACCGTCCTAAGAACTTGATTTACTTATTTTCAACTCTGTCCGTTTCCGCGGGGGCGGAGGGTCGTAACCTCCCTCGTGCCAGGGTCCGCATCGGACAAGGCGTTTGACCGCGAGCCACGCGCCTTTGAAAAAGCCCCACTCGGTCATCGCCAGAATAGCATACTGCGAACAACTGGGGTAAAACCGGCAGCGCGCTCCCAGCAGAGGGGAGACGCATTTCTGATAACCCCGGATCAGCAAAACCGAAACACGCACGGCAAAGTTCATACCGGCCGGAAGCGGATTTTATTTCCACATGGCGCCGGGCCAGTCAGGTTTCAACAGTCCGTTTTTCCTCAAGACACGCGCCATATCATAATAAATTTCATTTGACTTGGAACAAAGGGCCTTGTCCTTGAGGGACGCCACCACGGTCACGTTAGGAAACACCCAAGGACTGAGCCTCCGAAAGGCTTCCCGCAAAACGCGTTTGCCCCGGCTGCGCACATGAGCCTTGCCCTGCCGCCTGCCTACCGCGTATCCAACGCGAACCCCCGCCGGCGCTTGTGTTCCGGTTTCCCTTAAAAACAACAACCGCACCAGCTCTCCTTGTGCGCGAAGGCCGGTGCGGAATATCAGATCAAACTCCCACCCTTTTTTTATCGTTAGGCCGTTGACAGGCACTTACGGCCCTTTCGCCTTCTGTTGCGTAAAATCGCGCGTCCCGTTGGCGAAGAAGAACGGGCGAGAAATCCAATCTTTCTCTTACGCGGTCTTCGGTGAGGTTGAAAGGTTCCTTTTCTCACGGAATATAAACCTCCTCATACATATGTCAAGCGTCGGTAGTATAGCATACGCATATATTTTTGGCAAAAACTCTCATCACTGTTCCATATTTTTTAAGCCTTTTTAGCTTTTTTAGCCTTTTTCTTTCCCGCCTCGCGTGAGGCCAGTTCTTCCATGTATTCTTTCAGGTATCTCGACGTGTGGCCCTTGTTGGAATTAGCTACTTTTTCCGGAGTTCCCTCGGCGACAATACTGCCGCCGCCCTCTCCCCCCTCGGGGCCAAGGTCGACGATGTGGTCGGCGGACAGAAGAACGTCCAGGTTGTGCTCGATGAACACCACCGTACTGCCCTGGTCCACCATGCGATGGACGATTTCGAGCAGTTTCCGCACGTCCGTGTAAAAAAGCCCGGTCGTCGGCTCGTCCAGCAGGTAAAGAGTCTTTCCGCCGAAGCGCTTCGCCAGTTCCTTCGAGAGCTTCACCCTCTGGGCCTCGCCCCCCGACAAGGTGAGGGCCGACTGCCCCAGGCGGATGTACCCCAACCCGGCGTCCTGGATCAGGCGCAGCTTCGACGCTATCCTCGGGATGTCCGCGAAAAATTCAACGGCCTCGCCCACCGTCATGCCGAGCACGTCGGCGATGGATTTGTCCTTGAAACGGACTTCCAGCGTCTCGTGGTTGTAGCGGGTTCCGCCGCAGACCTCGCAGTCCACGTATATGTCCGGCAGGAAGAGCATGGATACCCTGACGGATCCGGCCCCGCCGCAGGCCTCGCAGCGGCCTCCTTTGACGTTGAAGCTGAACCGCCCCGCCTTGTAGCCCCGAATTTTGGCCTCTGTCATCTCGGCGAAGAAGTCGCGGATCAGCGAAAAAACGCCCGTGTAGGTGGCGGGGTTGGAGCGGGGAGTGCGCCCTATGGGGCTTTGGTCCACCAGGACTACGTTATCGAAGCCCTCGCCGCCGACGATAGCCTTGTGCTGCCCCGGACGCTCGCGGAAGTCGCGGTCAAGCAGGCGCTTCATGCCTTTGTACAGCACGTCGTAAACAAAACTGCTCTTGCCCGAGCCCGACACGCCGCAGATACAGGTAAAAACCCCCTTGGGGATTTTTACGTCGATTTTTTTCAGGTTGTGATGTTCAGCGCCTTCCACGGCGAACCAGCCGTCAGGCTCCCGCCGGTTTCCGCGGGCGACGATTCCGGACGCCTCTCCCCGAAGGTAAGGGCCGGTCAGCCCGTCGGTCTTGAGAACGTCCTCGTAGGTTCCGTGATACGTTATTTCCCCTCCGCGCTCACCCGCGGCAGGCCCCATCTCGATAAGCGCGTCGGCGGACTTCATCGTTTCCCGGTCGTGCTCGACAACGACCACCGTGTTGCCGAGGTCGCGGATGGACTCCAGCGCCATGACCAGGCGCTCCGTGTCGCGGGAATGTAAGCCGATTGTCGGCTCGTCCAGGACGTACAGCACGCCGCTGAGCTTCGAGCCTATCTGCGTCGCCAGCCTCATCCTCTGGCTTTCGCCGCCTGAAAGGGTGTCCGCGCGCCGCAAAAGGGATAAATATCCGACCCCCACCTCGACCAGAAAATCCAGGCGCTTTTGAATTTCGGCCGTCACCTGCTCCACAATGCGCGCGTGAGTTTTTCCCAGCTTAAAATTTTTCGTGACCTTGGCCAGCTCATCCACCGGCATCGCCAAAAGCGCCCCTATGCCGTAGCCTCCGACCTTGACGTTGAGGGCCTCGGGACGCAGCCGCAGCCCGTTGCAGGACGCGCAGGCATCCTCCACCCGGTAGGGGGAGAGTTCTTCCATGACGGCCTCGGACTCGGTATCGCCCCAGCGGGCCTCCAGCCAGTTCAGCAGCCCTTCGTAGCGCCCCATGTACTGCCGGTCGAAAATGCCCCCGTTCATGAGGACGCGGTCGTCGTTGCCGTACAGGATGAAATTTTTGACGTCTTGAGGCAGGTCTTTGTACTTCGGCGAAAGATCCCAGTTATATTTTTTCGCGAAAAGGGCGATTTTCGTAAGAAAGTACGGCTTAGTCTTCCACGGTAAAATCGCTCCTTCCTCAAGGGCGCGGTCGGGGTCTATTGAAAGCTCCTCCGAAAAATGCTCGTGGCTGCCGAGTCCGGCGCAGTCGGGGCACGCGCCGAACGGGTTGTTGAACGAAAACAGGCGCGGCTCGATTTCCGGCATCGTCACATCACAGCCCGCGCAGGCGTAGTTCTCCGTCATCACGCGCTCCTTCTCGTTTTCCGGGGCGATCAGAACGTAACCGCTGGAAAGGCGGAACGCCGCCTCTATGGACTCCGCGATACGGCTCCGGCGGTCTTCCGAGACCTTCAGGCGGTCGATGACGACCTCAATGCTGTGCCGCTTCTTTTTATCCAGTTCTATGTCCTCTTCCAGCCACAGTACGGCGCCGTCCACCCGTACGCGCGTATAGCCCTTCTCGCGCGTCTGGGCGAATAAGTTTTTGAACTCGCCCTTTTTGCCGCGCACCAGCGGAGAGAGGATTTCCACGCGTTTTCCCAGGTCGTTCTGGAAGATTAGCGTCATTATCTCGTCAATTGAGTGCCGTATGACGGGTTTGCCGCACTGCGGGCAGTAGGGCGTCCCCACTCGGCCGTAGAGCAGGCGCAGGTAGTCGTAAATTTCCGTGACGGTTCCCACGATGGAACGCGGGTTGTGCCCCGTCCCTTTTTGTTCGATGGATATGGCGGGGGAAAGACCCGATATGTCGTCCACGTCGGGTTTTTTCTGCATCCCGAGGAACTGCCGCGCGTAGGCTGAAAGCGACTCCACGTAGCGGCGCTGCCCCTCGGCGTACAGCGTGTCGAACGCCAGGGACGACTTGCCGGAACCGGACGGTCCGGTGATGACGACCAGTTTTCCGCGCGGAATGTCTACGCTCAAGTTTTTGAGATTGTGTTCCCTCGCGCCTTTGATACTTATGAATTCGGTCAATACAAAAACTCCCGGATGATTTTTTTAGGTTAAACTAATTATACGATACGCGCGCAATTTCATTAAGGTACAATATGATTTGCCGGCCGCGCAAAACGCGCTGAGCTTACCCAACTCGCAAAATCACAAAAAAGCGGCGGCACGGAAAGGAGCAATAACGCCATGCGATGCACAGGAACCACCGTACGCGGCATACGTATGCCCATCGTCCGCAAAGGGGACAACCTGATCGAAATCATCACGGAGTACCTGCTTTTTGCGGCGGAGAGCGAGCCGTTTCATTTCAAGGACCGCGACGTCGTCGGCGTCACCGAGTCCTTTTTCGCCCGGAGCCAGGGGAACATTGTCTCCATTGACGAAGTGGCCGAGGACGTCGCCCGCAAAGTCCCGAAGGGAGACATTGCCGTCGCCTTCCCCATTCTCAGCCGAAACCGCTTCTTGCCCATGCTGAACGGAATCGTGAAAGGTATTCCGGCCCCAGGTAAAATTCGCATATACACGTCCTACCCGTCCGACGAGGTAGGGAATCGCATCATCGACCCGGCATCCTTTTACGAGCGCAAATCCAAGCTGGCTTCGGAGTGTTTCGACGAGTCAACGTGGGAAAAAACGTTCGGGCGGTATAAACACGCCTTCACGGGCGTAGATTACGTGGAGCTTTACCGCGGCCCCGACCCTGACCGCATAGAGGTATGGTTCACCAACAACCCGCTCGACATACTGAAACGCGACCGCAACGTCCTCATAGCGAGCATACACGCCCGCGCCATGCACCGTGACATCCTGAGCAAGGGGGGCGCGAATTGGCTGTGCGACCTGACAGAGATCTGCAACGCGCCCATTCACGAAGGCTCGGGGTACAACCCCGACTACGGGCTTCTGGGTTCCAACTACTCCAGCGACTCTACGCTGAAACTGTTCCCGCGCGACTGCAAAGCCTTCGTCAACGAATTGCAGGCCGCGCTTCTCCGCAAGACCGGAAAAAACATGCAGGTGCTCATATACGGCGACGGCGCGTTCAAAGACCCCGTCTGCGGTATCTGGGAACTGGCGGATCCGGTGGTGTCCCCCGGTTACACAGACGGGCTTGAAGGCACGCCCAGCGAGATCAAATTGAAACTCGTGGCGGACAGCGCCGGCAACGCTACCGCCAGCGAAGCGCGCCGGGCCGTCGCGCAGGCCATCGAGGCCAAGCGCGGCTCCGCCCACGCTATAGACGCCAAGCTGTCGCTCGGAACCACCCCGCGCCGCTACCCCGACCTGCTCGGCTCCCTCTGCGACCTCGCCTCCGGTTCCGGCGACAAAGGAACCCCGGTAATACACATTTCCGGGTACTTCGACAGCTACATAGACGAGTAGCGCGGCCTACTTTCCGCGCTTCCCGCGGCGTATAATCCTGCCCAGCCCAAGCGCCCCTTCAAACAGGAGATAAAGAGGCACGGCCAGCATGACCTGGGAGACGACGTCGGGCGGCGTCAGGAGGGCAGCCGAAAGGAAGATCAGAAAAATTGCGTGGGGGCGGCTGCGCGCTGCCTGTTCGGCGGAAACTATCCCGGACACTATAAGCGCCAGAAGCCCCAACGGAAGCTGCAGCAGCAGCCCCGCGGCGATCATCAGGCCGAACAGAAGCGACAGGTATTCCCTGAGGCTCCACAGCGACTCTACCCCGTCCCCCGCGCCGAAGGACAGGAAGAACCCGAAGACTACAGGGGCCATGAAGCGATAGCATAGCCCGGCCCCAAGCAGGAAAAGAATGGGAACGATGAAGAGAACGGCAAACGCGTAGCGGTGTTCGTTGCCGCGCAGGCCGGGCCATAGAAACAGCCCCGCCTGCAAACAGAAAAAAGGCGCGGTGAAAACCGCGCCTGTCCACGCCGAAAGGCGCATGTATGCCATAAATTTCTCAGCCGGGGCGAAGGTGTAGAGTTTTACCTGAAAGACGTCCAGCGGCGCTGTCAGAAACGCGGCGATATAAGAGGAAAGAACAAAGGCCGCGACGGCGGCGGCGAAAAAAACAACCAGCACGGCAATGACGCGCCGGCGCAGTTCCGCCAGGTGTTCCACCCACTCGTTTGTATTATTCAGGCTCATCCTCGCGGGACGAAGTTTTCTCTGTCCCGTTGAGCGCCGACTTGAACTCGCGTATGGCCTTGCCGGCGGCGCGCCCCATCTCCGGCAGGCGCTTGGGCCCGAACAACACCAGAGCCAGCACGATCAAAAGGGCAATCTCGCCCATACCAAGGTTCATTGCTCACCCCCCCTTTTATACGGTAAATTTCGACGTTATACCCCGCAGGTTATAAGCCATTTCCGCCAGGTTCTGGCTCGATTTGGCAATTTCGTCAATGCTGGCGGCCTGCGTCTTAATTTCTTCGGATATTTCCCCTACTTCCGCGGCGTTGTGCTGGGTTACGCTGCTGATTTCCTGAATAGACTGGTTGAGCACGGAGCTTGCGGAAACCAGATCTCCAATATAGTCGGATATTCGTTTTATCTGCGCGGACAGAGAATTTATCCCGGCGGCGATTTTGGCGAAAGTATCGCCTGCGGCGTTTACCACGTCAACTCCGGCCTGTACGCCCTCTTCTCCGGTAGTTATGGCCGTTATGGCGTTGTCCATATTATGCTGGTTATGGGTTATCAATTCGCCTATCTGCTTTGCGGCAAGGTTTGAGCTTTCGGCCAGCTTTCTGACCTCCTCGGCGACAACCGCAAAACCTTTGCCGTGTTCACCTGCCCTGGCGGCCTCTATCGCGGCGTTCAAAGCCAAAAGGTTTGTCTGCCCGGCAATTGACGAGATGAGGTTTACAATTTCGCTGATTTCATTGGACCCTTTGGCCAGTTCGTTGACAGCGGCGTGGACGGCGGCGGAACCTTCGCCTATCTGCTTCATCTGAATAACCGCCCGCTCAACAGCCTGCTTGCCGTGCGTCGCTTCATCGGAAGTGTTTACGGCAAGGCCGAGGATTTCCTGAGCCACCTCCAGCGCCTGGCTGGTGTCCTTTGACATGTTTTCGGATATATCCACTATACGCTTGGCCGAAGCCGCCTGTTTACCCGTGCCCGCCCTGACCTCGGCAACGTTCTCGCTTACCAGCGCGCTCAACGACGCGCACTTTTGAGAGCCGGCCGTCAATTCCTGGCTCGAGCCGGAGACTTGTTCGGCCTGGTCCTGCACTTGTATGATAATGTCGTGTATATTATGCCGCATATCCAAAAAACATTTCGCCAGTTGGCCGACTTCATCGTTGGAGGTTATATCCACCTGCCGCTCGGTCAAATCGCCTTCGGCTAAAAACATGAACTGGTCGCGGATGACTGAGATGGGCCTGGAGATGTTGCCGCTGAGAAAAAGCGTGAATATTGTCGCCAGAATAACAAACAAAACCGACATGGTCAGCATAGCTCTGGTCAGTAGATTTAACTCCTCCATGACCTCGCTTTCAGGAGCCATTACCGCTAACGTCCACCTCTGCCCGCCGGCCAGGTTTACCGGAGAAAACACGCCGAACTGAGACAATCCGTCGGCAAAAACAAAACTTCCATAGACGGGGGTATCTGTGGATTCGAGGGATTTTTGGTACAGCCCGATCATCTCACTGCTGAGTTCGGCATTTCTAAAGCCTAAGGAAGGATCGAGCCTTCTCTCGTTGAGATTCAATTTCCAAACGGTTTCAGGCAGCCTGGGGTTGCCGAGAACTCTTCCGACGCTGTCCAGAAGGTATCCGTATCCCGTATTCTTAAACTTTATAAGTGAAAGAAACTCCGATAGTCTTTCAAGGTTGTAGGTCGCCGCCAGGACGCCGTTCAGTTTTCCATCATAAATGACAGGCACGGCAAGCGGAACCACGGGATTTCCTCTAGCCCTGGAAATAACCACTTGGCCGACATACGGCTTTCCCGTTCGCAGCACCTGTTGGACATAATCGCGATCTCCATTGTCAAAGGGCTCGACATCGTCCCACCTCATAGCCGACCCATCCGGCCAAACGAAAAGTATGGTGTCAAAAACTCCCAGCCGTTGATGTGTTTCACGCATGGCTTCAAGAATTTGTTCTCTGTTTTCCCCGGTTCTGACCCGCTGCAGGCTTGCCAAAAATGAAATCTGCGTCATCATTTCGTTAACATGCGCCTGGAGCCTGTGTGCATAGTCCAGCGCAATCGCGTCAATGGCGCTTTCGACGTTTTGCGTAATGCCTCTTCTCGCAAAATAATAGCCGGTTGCCGACAACGCCGTAAAGGATATAAGGAAAAAAGTTACCAGCACAACGATCAACTTAGCCCGGATACTTTTGAATTTCACGGCATCCATCCCCTCCTCGTCAATAACGCCACCTTTTTATGATAGCATTACCTCCTAAAATGGGAAACCGTCGCCGGAAAAGAACCCTCCTTGCGAGGTATTCTCTTCTTCCTCAACCGACGGGCGCATTCCCGGGGTAGAAACCTGAGGGGTGACACCTGTTATCACAAACGCCCTCGGTTCCACGGGACAGACGTGGAAACAGCCTCCGCACCCTATGCAGTATTCAGGCTCAAGCACGGGCATGGTCAGCGGAGAGTCCGAATTTATGGGCTTCATCTTAAGCGCGCGGGCAGCGCAGACCTCCGCGCAGGCCCCGCAGGCTTCCCCTTTCGTGAGGGCGACGCATCTGCTCACGTGCAGAGCTACCAGGGCAATGCGCGTCCGCTGCTTCATTCCGGGGGGGAGGCGCAGGGCGTGGGTCGGACAGACATCCAGGCACTCAGTGCAGTTATACTGGCAATACCCTCGCGTGTAATCCAGTCTGGGAAACGGGCCGTCGCCAAACCGGATGATCCCCGCCGGACAAGCCGCGGCACAGGCCTGACAACCGGTGCAATTGGCTAAAAACCAATCGGCGTCTTGCGCGCCTGGCGGCATGATGAAAGGCATGGGACCGGAACCGCGTCCTTTGCCTGCTCCCCAGGGAAACGCCCTGCGTGCGGGCAAAAACGCCGCGCCGCCCAAATAAACCGCCCCCGCCAGCCAAGCCAAGGCGTCCCCGCTTTTCCGAAGGAACACCCGCCGCTCCGCCTTTTCGGCGGGCAAAGCGGTTCCGTATTCGAGAGCGCCGACGGGACAGTTCCCGGCGCAGTTCAAACAGAGGACGCAACGGGAACTGTCCAGAAATTTGTTTTTGGAGTCAATACAGTTCATTGGGCAGAACCGCTCGCACTTGCCGCAGGAATTACAGACGCCCTTTCTCAGGCGCATTCCGAACGGCGCCACGGAGGCAAAGGCCCCCAGCAGCACTCCGACGGGGCACCAGTCGCAGAACCGCCGCCCTCTCACGGCCGCCAGGGCAAGTATGAACGCGAACATGGCCAGCATTGCCCATATAGTGGGAGTTATAGATGCCGCGCCCTCGGAGATAAGCATGTAAACGCCCCGCACACCGCGCCCGAAGTTTGAAATCGGATCCATCGCCAGAAAAAGCGTATGCGCGGCGAAGACAATTCCTAACCCCGTCAGGACAGGCGCAATATACCGCAAGCGCCAGGGAGATATAAACCGCGTTGGCCCGGCAACCATTCGGCCCGCTTTCCAGACACCCTCCTGCAGCGTACCGAAAGGACAGAGGACGGAACAGTACCACCGCCCCGCAAGCGCGGCGCTCGCCAAAATCGCCAGGACAGTAAAGCCGAACACGCCTCCCCGTATCAGGGCGCTTGTAAATTGGGAACTTGTCAAAACGATACGTATGCCGCTCCATTGCAGGAGCGATGAAACATATACGCAAAAGAAAAGCGCCAGCACCCCAAAAGCCAAAAATAGACGTACCAGGGAAAGCACGCGGTACGCCGGACGTTTTGGATTCACAAGCATGATTTACGCCATGTCTATCTCTATCCGTTCAATGTTGAGCTGCGCCAGATCGATTTTTCCGAAGCCCGCCTCCGCGGCGAGCCGGATATGCCCGACGTCCGAAGGCTCACGCTCCAGCATCCTCGCCGCCGCGGCGTCGGCGGCCACGATGTCGGGAGAGATAATCTGCGCGTTCATCGCGGCGACATCGCTGCTCGAACCTCCCCTTGGGCCGTGCCGGGTAATGACGCGGTACGCGTCCACAACGTTCAGATTGGGGGTTCGCACGTGCAGGAAATCGGCGATACACGCGTGGAGTCCTTTGGAGTGATATTCACGGCGATTCCAGACGCAGCCCATCAGGTTCTTTATGGCAATGCTGACGCCTGTGCCGCCGTGGTGCTTCAGCACGGGAACGTTGATAAAAACGTCGTTGTCCAGAAGCGTTTCGTGTACCTGCACAGTTTTCAGCACTGTGCCGTTCAAGTTAACTTGCCGATAGAACCTGACGTCATGCGATTCGGCATAAACCACGCTATTTTCTCTGCCTGCCTCCCTGCCCGCTTCCCTGATGGCTTCACCGATACCGCTGACTCTCAGCGTGCGTTCCCAGTACTCGATGGAGTGATCCATCACGCTGACGCGTCTGGCCCCAGCCTCAAGGCAGTGCCTGATAATCCGCGCTACAAGCGCGGGAGGTGTATTGGCGGCTCCATCCGCCGTCACGTCCCAGGAGATGTTGGGTTTGATAAGCACGGTCTGCCCGGATTTTACAAAACGCTTCATTCCCCCCAGCGCCTCGATACCTCTGTCGAACATCGCCTCGGGAGAAGGGCCTTTCAGGGCCACCAAGTCGGGCAACGGCCCATTGAGATCGGCTCCCTCGGCCAACGCTCCAGCCATCAAGCCCCTGGGAAGGAAAAGAGCGCCGGCTCCCAGCCCCAAAGACAGTGATTTTTTCAGAAATTCACGTCGTTCCATCCGTATTCCCTCCCATATTATTTTATTTCAACATAACATTTGCGTAACAACCTATATAGCAAATTACTTACATTCCGTCTCTCTCCCGCAATTATAACGCATACTCGGTAAAACTTAACAAGCTATGCCTCATGTTCACAATCCAATTTTAGGGGTTTTTCAGGCAGGACAAACGCAGGCAGGGCAAACGCATCAAACAGCAGAAATAACTTTCAAGAGATAGTTATCATCCCATCCCGCTTTTAAGCGTCTGCCTCTTATACTGGCCTTTGACGACGTATCTGCCTTTACGAG